>JBBDMQ010000432.1:0-1685 GCA_040878245.1 Microthrixaceae bacterium | reverse complement strand
CTCACAAGATCTGAATTTCTAGCTGCTCTTGCTTGCTTTCTCTTGCCCTTCATTGATAAGGCTCCTCCGGAATCACCTAGTGCCTCGAGCGGCGGAACAGCTGAGGCCCATCGCGCTGGCACAGCAGCTGCGATGATTCCCAGAGTAGAAGCCGCCAAGGCGGTCACCAATAAAATTGGCACCGGAATCACGAATCCAGAGATTCCGAAAGTACTCAGCGAATTCACTGCCGCTCGAGCTCCAAGGATACCGAGAAGTAGGCCCAAAAGGGTTCCGATAACCGCAAATGCTGACCCCTCAACCATCACTAGGCTCATAACCTGACGCTTCGTTGCTCCAGCAGCTCGCAGTAGGCCGAACTCGCGGCGACGTTCACCCACTGAAAGCAGCAGGGTGTTGACGACCCCTACTAGTGCCTGTAGCAGCGTAAAGAGCAGCATCCATTGGATCACGCGTTCAAAGCCACGTAGCAAGTTCGCTCGACTCGAGACGAACTCTGCCGGGCGCAACACCGACTTTACTCCGTAGCTCTTCGCTAGCTTCTCGACTGATCGGCGTGCCGCTGGGGTGTCCTGCTTCAGCGTCACCAGACCGGCGATATCTACCGAGGCTGGAACTTGTCGACTCACCACCTCACGATCAAGAATTGCCCCTCCGAGGAGAAGAGAGCCGCTTCCGTAGATGCCCTCAACCCTGAGGGTCTCCATTCCCTCGCTTGTAAAGGTGACTGCTATGTCATCGCCAACTTTCGCACCGAGTTGCTGTGCTGTCTTATCGGAAAGCGCCACCCCGCTCTGACTAATTTCTTCTGGTGTGACCCCAATCCATCCGGGTGATAGCACTTCGGAGAGAGACTGTCCGTCAATACCGGTAAGCCGAACTGGTACTTGATCAATGGTGACTCGGCCAACCTGCCAGCCGCTCACTGCTTTCACCTGAGGCAAGTTTGAGACCTGCTCTAATAAGTCAGCTGGCAGACCTCCCCGAGTGAACGTGCCCGAGTCAATAACTAGGTCTGACTGGACGAGTTCTCCGACATCAGAATCTATCGCCGCGGTGAATGAGGCCAAAAACACTGCGAGTCCCACAACAACTCCAGTGGCTAAGAGCAGCGCCCCCGTGGTGGCAGCGGTACGAGTTCGGTTTCGTACTGCATCTCGGGCCCCGATACGACGAAGTGCAGATGAACGAGTTGGAACAGCGCGAATCCCAAGAGCTACTGCAGAAGCAAGCACCGTCGGAACCATTGAGATAAACACAACAGCTAGAAACACAACTACAGCAACGCTGAGCGCAACAGAATTTGCTGTATTTGTGACAATCATGAAGCCACCCACAAGCACTGCTGAAGCAACTCCAAAAAGAACAGATCTGATCAAGCGCAGGAAGACCGATGGAGCTCTCGCTGACTCGGCTTCTACAACTGCCTCTATCGGTGCTACCGAACATGCCCGCCAGGCTGGAAAGAGAGCCGCTAGCAGCGTTGCAGCACAGCCTACGAGAACTGCCAAAATCAACGCAGGGATTGATACTTGCGATCCGCCCACAGGTATCGAAGTTCCAAGAGAACCCAAAACAGTCTCTATCAACCGACCTAGGACAAGACCTACTGGGGCACCAATGAGTGATCCGATAAGAGCAAGAATCGCCGCTTCAACCAGGGCGACCTGCATAAGTTGATGTCG
>JBBDMQ010000431.1:0-9118 GCA_040878245.1 Microthrixaceae bacterium | reverse complement strand
CGGATGTTTCTGGTCAATAGTCGACCAGAAACATCCGAGTTGAGCTCGGGGCTGGGCTGGGCTGGGGGGGCGGGCTGGGGTTGAGCCTGGGAGGGGCTGATCTGCATGAGCAGCTCAAGATTTGCAACACTGAGTGTTGTGAAAGCTCTTCATGTCCACCACGATGCCAACTCATCCTCTGGGCTTATCGCCGAACTATTAGCCGAACGTCAGATTGATTCGGTTGTGCATCAGGTTTGTCTGCAGTCTGGGTCTCCATCAGGGTCACCGGTGTTTCCAGATCCGTCACAGTTTGACCTGATCATTGTGTACGGCTCTCGATGGTCGGTCTATGAGTCAGCCGTAGAACATTGGGTGACCCCAGAACTTGAGTTTCTGCGCCACGCTGATCAACTGGGAGTGGCCGTGCTGGGAATGTGTTTTGGTGGCCAACTTCTGTCAGTAGCTCATGGTGGGAAAGTCGCCCCCGGTTTGAACCCAGAGATTGGGTGGTTGAGTGTTGAGCCAACTCAAACATCAGTCGATACTCCGGCCGGACAAGTCGCAGAGGATGCTCCCCGCCCCAGCCCGAACCCCAGCCCGGTGATCATTGATCCTGGCCCTTGGATGCAGTGGCACTTTGATTGTTTTGAGGTGCCATCGGGTGCCGAAGCGCTCGCCCGTTCACCGATCGCCCCGCAGGCTTTCCTACTTCGCAGGAATCTGGCCGTTCAATTTCATCCTGAAGTAAATCGTGCAGTGCTTGAAGAGTGGTTTGTGGATGACCTTGACCAGCTCACCGCAGTAGGCGTTGACCCTCAATCGCTACTCATCGAGGCAGATCGCCAAGCGCTCGCAAGCAGAGAAAGGACGAGTCGGCTTCTGGAAAGTTTTTTAGCTCTCCGATCTGCAAAAAACAAGAACGTGTTCTAGTCTCGCCTTTCGAACCCCGGGAGGTCCGGGGTCTGATCCACAGGGGGTCTCATGCCCGAAGACGCGACCACCACTCAGGATGAGGACGTTCTGCGTGCTCCCTTGGTGTTGGAATATCCCTTCAAACGCAATACCGGACCAGTGATCGGAGCGTTTTTAACTGCACTCCGTGAGGCTCGGTTCATTGGAATTCAGGACGAGAACGGCAAAGTCATTTGCCCGCCGGTTGAATACGATCCTGCATCCGGCGCTCCGCTCACCAAGTTAGTACCCGTGGAATCCGAGGGAACAGTCCTGTTCTGGTCATGGAACCAGTCAGTGCGAGATGCTCAGCCGATTGACCACCCGTTTGCGTGGGCAATGGTGCAACTCGATGGTGCAGACACGCCCATCATGCATGCGGTAGACGCTCCGCATGAGTCAATGGCCACCGGAATGCGTGTACGAGCAAAGTTTGCCGAGGAGCGCATCGGGTCGATGGACGACCTGATCTGTTTCGAGCCAGTGAACTGAAGGGAATCAACATGACTGACACAACTTCGAATGAACCCGCACCAATTGAACTTCCTGCAGGGGTTTGGTCGCAGCCAGAGGTAGATATGACTGCGGTTGCGGAACTTGGTTCGGTAGAGGCCGTGCAAAGCGTTCGAGCCTTTGCCTCGCTCACCTATGACTACACGCCAGGCCTTGCAACAACTCGCTTCTTACGTTTGATCCAAGAAAAGCGACTTGTCGGGGAGCGTTGTGAAGAAACCGGCAAGGTATATCTTCCGCCGCGTGGCGTATCGCCAGTGTCTGGCCTGCCCACGACCGAGCAAGTTGAGCTTGGACTGGACGGAACCGTGGTGAGTTTCTGTGTTGTCAACCTTGACTTCACGGGTAATGCTCAGGAAATCCCGTACGTGTCTGCGCTGATTCTTGTAGACGGTGCCGATATTCCCATTTATGGACTTGTGCGTG
This sequence comes from Microthrixaceae bacterium, assembly GCA_040878245.1. Classification (GTDB taxonomy): domain Bacteria; phylum Actinomycetota; class Acidimicrobiia; order Acidimicrobiales; family Microtrichaceae; genus IMCC26207. The sequence continues at coordinate 7,246 of JBBDMQ010000431.1, read as the reverse complement.
AGATTCCATATAACGAGGTGCAGCCAGGCCTTCGATTGAAATCAGTCTGGGTCGAAGATTCCGAGCTGACCACGAGTTTTGAAAACATCAAATGGTGGGCACCTAACGGTGAACCAGATGTGCCCTCCTCCGAACTAGCCGACTACATCTAAGGATGCTGCTGTGAGAGACGTTGCGATTATTGCCACCGCGCAAACGAAACATGTTCGGGCTGCTACTGCCACCAATGAGGTGGAGATGATTCAGCCGGTTATACAGGAAGTCATTGAACGATCTGGTGTTGGACGCCACGACTTTGACTTCACTTGTTCTGGAAGTTCTGATTATCTTGCCGGTCAGCCGTTCAGCTTTGTCATGACCCTCGATGCGGTTGCCGCTTGGCCACCAATCTCTGAGTCTCATGTAGAGATGGATGGTGCTTGGGCGCTGTACGAGGCTTGGGTCAAGATCCAAACGGGCCACGCAGATACTGCGTTGGTCTATAGCTACGGAAAGTCTTCTCCTGGTGACTTGCCACTGGTTCTGTCTCGAATGACCGACCCTTACTACGAGGCGCCGTTGTGGCCAACCTCGATAGATATCGCAGCGCTTCAGGCTCGCGCTGCCATCCAAGCCGGAGTCACTAGCGAGCAGGCGATGGCAGATATTGCCTATCGCAGTCGGAGCTCCGCTGCCGCTAATCCATTTGCGCAATTGCAAAATTCGGCTCAGCCCTCGGCGCTGATGGATGAGGAATACCTAGCAGATCCGTTGCGCAAACATGACTGCGCACCGATAACGGATGGCGGCGTAGCCATCGTGCTTGCCGCCGGTGACAAAGCACGTGCGTTGTGCTCACGGCCAGCTTGGATTCGTGGGATCGACCATCGAGCCGATGGGCATCATCTGAACCTGCGCGACTTAACAACCTCTCCCTCGGTATCTATAGCCGCCGAAAAAGCAGGTGTAGCGAATGGGCCGATTGAGGTTGCCGAGTTGCATACCTGCTTTACCCATCACGAGCCCATCCTGCGCGCAGCACTCGGACTTGGAGACGATGTTGAAGTCAACCCTTCAGGTGGGCCGCTCGCAGCTAATCCAATGATGGCGGCAGGGCTGCTCCGCATGGTTGAAGTGGCAAATCGTATTCATTCCGGAGAGGTATCTCGTGGGGTTGCGCATGCAACCGGCGGTCATGCACTCCAGCACAATCTGGTTGCAGTTTTAGAAGGTGAGGGCTGATTATGGGTGCAGAAAGAGTTGCCGTTGTAGGTGTCGGCCAGACAAAATACACCGCAGTTCGCGGAGACGTGTCGCTTCCGGGCCTCCTCCGCGAAGCTACCTTTCGTGCGTTAGAAGATGCACAAATGACTTTGGCAGATATTGACGCCATCGTGATTGGTAAGGCTCCCGACTTTTTCGAGGGAATCATGGTGCCTGAGTACTCATTTGTTGAGGCTCTAGGCGCCGTTGGCAAACCAATCTTTCGGGTTCACACTGCCGGATCAGTCTCTGGATCGACGGCCATTGTGGCCTCTGGGTTAATTGAGTCGGGTGTGCATGAGCGTGTGTTGACCATTGGTTGGGAGATGCAGAGTTGCTCCGAGGCCATGTGGGCACTCAGCTTCAATATGCCCTTTCAGCAGCAGCTTGTGGCTGGAGCCGGGGGCTACTTTGCTCCGTACATTCGCCAGTACATTGCTCGCTCCAAGGCACCGGATGATACCGGTGTGCTTGTGGCGCTAAAGGATCGTCAGAACGCTCTGAAGAACCCGTATGCGCATCTTCATGAGCACGATATTTCTTACGATTCGGTCAAGGAATCTCTGATGCTGTGGGACCCGATCCGGTACTCAGAGACTTGCCCATCTTCTGATGGTGCAATTGCTTTGGTGCTGACTAATGAAGCTGGCGGTGATGCCGCAGCAGCCGAAGGTCGTCCACCTGCTTGGGTTCACGGAACCTCTTTCCGGTCTGAGCCAGCAATGGCTGCGGGGCGAGATCAGGTGTCACCACAGGCTGGCAGAGATTGCGCTGCCGACGTGTTCCGCCAAGCCGGAATTACCAATCCACGCGAGCAAATCGACGTAGCCGAGATTTACGTGCCTTTCTCTTGGTACGAGCCCATGTGGCTAGAAAACTTGGGCTTTGCAGAAGAGGGCACTGGTTGGCAACTCACCCATGACGGGGTCACCGCCATGGACGGTGACCTGCCGGTGAACTGTTCTGGTGGAGTGTTGTCTACCAACCCGATTGGCGCCTCTGGAATGATTCGCTTTGGCGAGGCTGCATTGCAAGTTCGCGGCATGGCCGGTGATCACCAAATCGATGGTGCTCGCACTGCTTTGGGGCATGCCTACGGTGGAGCGGCGCAGTTCTACGCCATGTGGGTTGTAGGAGCAGACAAGCCATAGTGCTGCTGCAAGTTGTGCCCGGCGTGTCAGAGCAAGAGTGGTTGGTGCTCAGGCCGGTCATTCAGAGCCCGGTCTGCGTTTTCGAGTTGCGACCGCCCCTCAGGGCAGTAGTTCCGGGCAGTAGTGTGGGTAATCATGTCGAGTTATGAGAGCAGCCCAGTCAAAATTCAAGCTGGGCGCAAACTCATTTTATCTGGTGCAATTCTGCTGAGCCTGTCTGTGCTTCTCGGGATGGTCGGAGCGCAGCTGACGCTTGGACAGTTCAACGCATCACAATTCAGCAGAAATGTTGTCATTAATGGTGCGCAGAACCCGAAGGTGCCAGGGAAGCTCTCCTTCGAGGTAGCGGAACCGCTGCAAACTACTTCGGCAGAGGATGCCCAGCTACATGTTGGAGTCGCAGCGGACTTCAGCGGTGAGCAACCTGACTGCAAAATGACTACTGCCGATGGTGATGCTGTGAAGCTGGAAGTCCCCGTGAGTGGTGAAGCACTCATTGGAGATACCACCGGCAACTTTGTTGTCCTAGGACAAGCTTTTCTTGCGCCGGGCGAGTACGAAGCGCTGTGCACAGTTGAAGGTGAGCCGACAACTAGCTCGGCAAGTTTCACTGTGGGCAGAGTGTTTGGCTTATCTGACTTGTCTGGTTCGTTTGCCCCGTTGCTTTGGTTTTTAGCAGTGGGCTTAGTGTGCGGCCTGATGTTTTTGCTGGGTCTGATTCTGCTGATTGTGGGCCTAGTAAAACGCTCAAAAGCCATCAAGGCAGGATCCTCGACCCAGCCCGGAGTGAGTTCTGGCCCCCAGACAGGAAGTCCAGCCTCGCAAGGCGAATATGCCCAAGTGCCGCCTGCTCGCCAACCTGTGCAGGCCTGGCCCGGTCCGCATGCTCCTGGGCCGCCCGAGGCTGCGCCATCTCAACCAGTGCCGCCAACCGGTCCGCCATCTCAACCAGCGCCCCCTCAACCAGCGCCCTCAAGCGGGCCGCTAACTGGTCCGCCAACCGGTGCGCCAACTGGGCCTCCCGGGGCTGCGCCTACGGGGCCTCCTGCTCCGCCCGGCCCGCCGCCAACGCCGCCTTCACCGCCCGGTTGGACCGTTCCGCCCAGCAAACTTCGCTAGGTGGTTGAAGACACCAGGCAATGTCAGGGCGCCCTCGGAACCTGGGCATCCAGCGATCGCTAGCCTGCGCTACTCACGAGTACTGCGTCTGTTCGGTGGCGAAGTTTTGAATCCAGATCTACTTTGCGGCGAATGGATCAGAGCCGTATTTGCGTGAGGCAGTTTCAACGAGCACTGCAGGGTACGAATCCTGTGGTTCGTAGACCAGCGCTGAATCGTCAATGCCCTCGGCATAAAACTGTCCTGCCCATTTGCGGAACTTCATAAACGGACCGTCTGTTGCGGCGAGTGCGGGGCGTACAAGGTGCGCCTTGTTCTCCCAGATGGGCTTATCTTCGAGTACTTGTCGGTGAACCTCATCCACAAAGGCTGCTCCAACGCTTGAGTTGAGCGACTCGTCATCGCCCAATTTGCGCACGGTAAAGCTAAAGCGCATATGGCAGGTATCAAGGTCAATCGGGGTATTGCAACCCATCAACACGGTGTCAATGATTCCAGAAAAATGCACGCTGCTCAGGCCCGGCCCAAACGAGTCAGCATCGATTCGGCCGTCTACAACACCTCGAGGGGTGGGGAACTTCTGTGAGGACCTCATCTTGGTGAACGGGCCGTCAATCTCGTAGCTCTGCAACTCTGGGACCTCTTCGGTGTGATGCACGTAGCGAAAATGCGCCGAGTCAACTCCGTTTTCGGCCAGTTCCTGCCAAGGTGCGTGCACGATGTACTCACGAGTCACCATCTCGGTAAACCCTGATGGGTCGTTGAACTCGGCAATCTCAGGAATTTCCCAGATGGGAGCAACACCCTCTGGGTGGTACCAAGACATGACTAACCCATTGCGTTCAATAGTGGGGTACGTCGTCACGCAGGCCTTTTTGTTGGTTCTATCTGCATAGGGGATCAGGGTATTTTGCCCGGCGGCATCAAAGCGCCAACCGTGGAATGGGCAGATCAATTCCTCGCCGCTGACCGAACCGCCGTGGCCGAAATGTGCGCCAAGATGCGGGCAAAATGCGTCGTTCAGGTGGGGCTGTCCGCTTTCGTCACGCCACAGTGCCAGATTCTTCCCGAAGTACTCAACGGGGACTACCTGCCCGTGAGCTACGTCGCCTGACCAACCAACCTGAAACCATCCGAACGGGATTGGGAATGGCGATCTCTTCGACATGTATGACTCCTTATAGCTGACAAGTTGAGGCTGTCAGTTTGTGGCTGTTTGTGCGTGGCTGTTTGTGCGGGGCTGTTTGGCATCAGCGTTCGGTCATGGTATTCGAACAAAACTAGAACCTGTTTCATTTTACGCGCTCGCCACGCAGATGCAACCCAAGGAGCACTAAGCAGCTAAATACGGCTCCCAAATTTCGGGAGATTCCCGCAGACCTGCCCGAGCAAGCAGCACCTGACGTTTGCGAGGCACATGGGGTTGTTGGCTGAGCTTCCAGCCCAACTCCTCAAGCAGCCGATCGCTCTTTTGTGAGTTATGCCGCACACACATCAGTGTCACGTTGCACCATTCATGGCGCCCGCCCCGTGAGCGCGGAATTACGTGGTCCACGGTTTGGCCGACACGGGTGCATCCCACAACTTGGCACCGGTGAGAGTCTCTCGCAAGCAGGGTGCGGCGTGAAAGGGGAGCTGTCGCCTGGAAGGGTACTGACACAAATCTCCGTAGGCGGATCACAGCAGGCATATCAAACTCGGCCCCACCGGCAGTGCGAATGACCCGGTCGCCGTCTCGCTCAAGCATCTCGGCCTTGGCAGCTAGCACTAGGACGAGAGCGCGTCGCATGGTGATCACCCGAAGCGGTTCAAAGCTTGCATTGAGTAGAAGTACGGTCACAAAACGCCCGCTCCCTAGTTGAGCTTCGAACATGCTGCCTCAGCTGAGGGCTTTTGTCTTGCCACTCCGTGATTTACTCCTCATTGCAAGCTCCCCTGACACCCGCCCAATCCCCAGCCAACTCGGATGTTTCTGGTCGATTATCGACCAAAAACATCCGAGTTGGTCAGGATGGGCACCTCATGGCATATGCAGCAGCAAGGTCTGACTGAAATCTGCTTGGCTGACTCAGGTCCCACCAGCCGAGGTACAGCAGTTCCCAACCCAGCCCTGCCAACCTGTTATCTCGGCGCTGATCAGCGCGACCGCGCCGACTGCCGTCATGCCAGCGAGCCGAGTGCGCTTCTACGCCCAACCTTGCCTCGGGCCAGGCAGCATCAAGACGGGCAACAAGCTTGCCGCTCTTGGAGTTCTGTGGCCCGAACGATTCATACACGCAGAACTGTCGCTCCGGTTGTGGAAGCCCGCAAGCAGTAGCGGTCCGCTCCATCAGCCTCTCAAAAATCGAGTCAGGTATGGGTCCCTGGCGATCTGGTCGAGCGAGCACCCGTCTCAGGCTTGCACAGCCGCTAGGGCCGGGCCGGTCAACGCGCTCAAGAGTCTCGGTGACCCATCGAATACTGCATCCGCGACGGATTGAATCATCAAGCGCTTGCTCAACTTTGTCGTCGCTGACTACAGCTCCCAAGTCAACAAGAGTGCGGGCTAGTGAGGTGACCGAAATTCCAGCCTTCACCGTGCAGTCCTCGCCGCTAAGAAACGAAGTCCGGTGAAGAAGAAAGCCGCCATTATGGCGATGTTTGGAGTCCGGCACGGTGAGTTCAACAATGTCTGTATCGAAGCCATCAAGGCCATGAAGTCGTGCTGCAGCACGATGCGAGATGATCCCGTGAGTGCGATGCGTCGCAATCATGCAGCGCTGCATCCAGGTAGCAGGTGCCGCAGCCGCCACAAGCACACCCGAATGAGGAGCCAGCCAGTCGCCTCTGCGAACGCCGCTACGAATCTGAGCCCGAGTGACCGCAAAGCTTGCGACCTCTGAGGTACTGACAACCCCATGCCGTCGAGCGGCGAATTTGTGGAGTTCTGCAAGTCCCGATGGTTGAGAAGCTTTGAGTTGCACTGTCACAGAGTGGCCGCACGGGCCAGCGGTGTCAGCGGGGAGCAGTCCCCGCAGTGCGGTAGCCATCTCTGTACGGATTCAACCCGGAGGTTTTTGGTCGATAATCGACCACAGGCATGCGGGTTGGCTGGGGACCGGCCGGGATCGGGCGGGTGGACCGGGCTTAGGGCCGAGCGGTTTTGCAGAGCGCAGCTTTCGAGCCGAAAGAGGCTGTGCGACGAGCTTCACGCAAAAAGTTCAGGTCGAGTCCACAGGTGGTAAAGGCAAAGGACAAACCCGTTGATGGGTCTGCCCAAGCGATCTGACCACCGGCACCGTTGGCGCCAAAGGCTCGAGCCGACACGGTGGCGCCCATGCCCCGCATTATTGATAATCCGTCGGATCCGGCAATAGTGAGACCCAAGGATCGGTTTGCGGCAACTCCCGTATCGGGGGTTGGCAAACTGCACCAAACATTGGTGGTGCCCTCGGCCAGAACTGCGGGGTTCCAAAGCTCGCCGGGATTATTGAGCAGCGCTTGGTAAAACATGGCTAGTGATGCTGCTGTTGCAACACCGCCACCTGCCGGAATTCCCAGAGCGCGAACTTTTGGATTATTGAGACCCAGCAGAAGCGCTGGCGTCAGGTCACCCATCTCAAGATCCTCAATGGCAAAGGCCTCTGTTCCAAAGAGGGCCCCAAGTTCGGCTGGACTGGGCCATTCGCCAACTAGCTGTAACTCGGCAACCTCAGTTGGTCCTCTAGAGGGATTCCCAGTCCAATTCCCGTGAG
>JBBDMQ010000430.1:0-1712 GCA_040878245.1 Microthrixaceae bacterium | reverse complement strand
ATCGACGCTTACGCGAATAGGCGGAGGTGTCGTTATCGACAAGCAGCTCTGTGACAGTCCAGCCTCTGGCCTTGCACAGCGCTCGACAATCAGCTTCCTGTCTGGCAACACCTAACTCTGTTCCGTCAGGGTCTTTACTAATTCGGCAGTAGATAGCAGCAGTAGTCATACATACAGGTTAGCAAACTTATCCGCTGGCAAATGTGGCAAGCATGCAGACCAGGCCGAGTCGAGCTGATCGACCAGAGATTGACCTTCGACGCCTTGTTGCAGGTTTTCTGCGAATGGCTCCGGACGTTGCAATCGTGGGCGAGGTCAGGGACCGAGAAGCGTTGCCCCTACTTCTTACTCTCTCATCTGGAGTCACGGGGTATACAACAATTCATGCCGGCTCGGCGCGTACCGCATTGAGCAGATTGCGTTTCGTCGCGCAACTCTCGGATGCAGCAAGTGATCTGCCCGTTGCGGCGCTTAACAATCTCGTGAGCGAGGCCGTTGACCTTGTCGTACACACTGAGAGGGGTCCGGCAGGGCCTCAAGTTACAGAGATTTTGGCAGTTGAGGACCACACTGCTGGTGCCGAATCGGTGCAGTTCACCACAACTGAGCTCTTCAGCCGCCGTGGTGATACTGAGCAGCTGCTACCCACCGGACTGTTACCACTGAGAGCAACAAAGGAACTTGCCCGACACGGATTTGATGTTCGCAAACTCTGCGCTATGAACGAGGAGCAGAGATGAATTCGTTGTTGTTCTCTGCTTGCGCAGCAATTGGTGTGTATTTGCTGCTGACTGAATCAACACAGAAATTGCGAGGCAAGACTAAAAAATCATTTCACCTCCTGCGACTTATCAATATGCGGATTCAACGACTCCTCTTGCAATCAGGCCTAGACGGAGTGTCACCAATTCAGTTCCTGAGCGCATCTGCGATCATTGGTGCTCTCGCAATGATCCCTGCCGCAGCAATCTTTGGTTTAGGTCTGTCGACATTTCTCATCGGTGGATGCGCCGCAACTGCTCCGGCCGCGATCTGGCGCAAACGCCGAGCTAAAGCTCGAGCAATTGCTAGGGAATCTTGGCCTCGATTTATTGAGGAACTTCGAGTTCTGACTGGTTCGGTCGGTCGATCGATACCACAGGCGCTACTCGAGGTGGGTCTGCGAGGACCACTTGAATTGCGAGCTGCGTTTCAAGCTGCTCAGCGGGAGTGGTCGCTCACTACCGACTTTGAGCGCACGATTCACGTCCTCAAGGACCGGCTCGCAGATCCAACAGCCGACGCGACCTTTGAGACACTCCTAGTTGCTACTCAAATCGGTGGAGATATCGACTCTCGTCTTGAAGCGCTAGCCGAGGACCGCCGACAGGACCTTCTTGGCCGTAAAGAAGCCGACGCTCAGCAAGCTGGGGCACGCCTAGCACGGGTTTTTGTGATTTTGGTGCCCGCCGGAATGGCAATTGCGGGCCTTAGCGTTGGCAACGGCTCAGCCGCCTACCGCTCCTCAGTAGGGCAAATATTGGTATCAATTGGAATTGGACTCATGATCGCGTGCTGGTTATGGGCGAGTCGGATCATGCGACTTCCCGAAGCGCAACGGGTGTTTGACCAATGATGATTCTTGATCTGTGCTTCCTGTTGTTATTCGGTAGTGGAGTCACCTTATGTCTGAGCGAACTGCCATGGATTCGTCAGCGGTCACTCGTGGAGCG
>JBBDMQ010000429.1:0-1713 GCA_040878245.1 Microthrixaceae bacterium | reverse complement strand
TTGTCTTACAGGGACCGCACCATTCTGCCCAAAAGTCGACAAGAATTGGCTCAGCACTGCTATTGACTTGCTCGGCAAAGGTGGCTTCGCTGAGTTGACTAAGTGATCCCGACATAGGTTGTCCTCCGATTGTTCATGACAGAAGCGAGCAAGCTCGCTAGTACTTATTGATCCTAGTGGCCTTGGTCCTCGAGGAATCGCTCGGCGTCTAACGCAGCGCTGCATCCGCTTCCTGCGGCGGTAATAGCTTGACGGTAATAGTCGTCCTGCACGTCACCGGCTGCGAAGACTCCCTCAATGTTAGTTTTGCAGGAATTTCCTTCAGTAATGAGATAGCCGTTCTCTTTGAGGTCGAGTTGGCCACGGAAAAGGTCTGTTGAAGGGCGATGTCCAATGGCAACGAACACTCCAGTGAATGCAACAGTTTGCTGCTCTTCTGTCAGAAGGTTTCTGACAGCGAGCCCTTCTACGGAGTTTTCTCCGAGGATGTCTTCAACCACGGTGTTCCACATGAACTTGATCTTTGGATTTGCGTGCGCACGGTCTTGCATGATCTTTGAGGCGCGAAGCTCTTCTCGGCGGTGAATGATGGTCACGCTTGAAGCAAATCTAGTGAGGAACATTGCCTCTTCAACGGCTGAATCTCCGCCGCCGACTACGGCAATGTCCTGATCCCGGAAGAAGAAACCGTCGCAGGTTGCGCAGGTAGATAAACCATGGCCGAGAAGGCGCTTCTCGGCCTCTAGGCCAAGCATCAGAGACTGAGCGCCAGTAGAAACAATGATGCTCTGGGCCAGATAGGTGGGCTTGGTACTGCTATCACCTATCCATACTTTAAAAGGACGTTCACTGAGGTCGACTTTAGACACCTTTGAGGTGATGATCTCGGTTCCAAATCGAAGAGCCTGCTCGCGGAAATTAGCCATGAGTTCGGGTCCCATGATTCCTGCTGGAAACCCTGGAAAGTTCTCAACATCAGTTGTCAGCATGAGTTGCCCACCGGGCTGATCACTGTTTGATGAGGGTTCACCCTCTATCAAGAGCGGCTCAAGATTGGCTCTAGCGGTGTAGATAGCTGCAGTCAGACCAGCGGGGCCTGACCCAATAATGATGACGTTTCGCAGGTGAGAAACACCGGCTGGAGAATCGCTGTCAGAAGACATAGTTGCCGTTTCTGCTCGGGGAATTCCCAAGTCTACAGGTCAAAACTAGAGGTCTAGTTTGGATCGCCTAGACCACAGTAAGGCACCAAGAAGCACAAAAATTGTCCCCAAGATTGTGTAGGTGATCCATACATCACCAACTGCCCAAGTGATCAGTCGAATGCTGCCAATGAGCAACAAAATGCCAACCGGTGTGAGCAGCATCAAAGCGACAAGCGCATGAACTGAGATCCTCGAGTATTCAAGGATCGGGCCAGTAGCTCTGTCGCGAACCTTGTCTACAGAGTCAACGATCAGGTCGGTGACCTGATCAGTCCAGTCAGTTGCTTCGGGCGTACCTAGTTCTTCCGGCATCACAGAAGACTCTAGTGGCGCTCACAGTTGATACTTGGCTTCAGCTAGTTAGTAGTAGCTGAACCTGTGAGGGTGACCTGAGCAATAGCAACACGATGACGCTTGTCTGGTTCGGGCTCGCCAAGGTTGGTTATCCAGATCAACACCACTGAACCAGTGCGCTGTGCCTTGGGTAATTGCGTGAGGTCAAGATCTA
>JBBDMQ010000428.1:0-9247 GCA_040878245.1 Microthrixaceae bacterium | reverse complement strand
GGAGGACGCATGACAGCTACAAAAATAGATAATGAAGTCACCCTGCAACATGCGCCAACCGGAACTGGTTCTCGCGGTACCAAGGTGCTTGGCGCAGTGGCATTGCTGTTTCTTGTCATCGCAGTTGTGTACGGGCTGGTCATTAGCCCGCCGGACGCACAGCTTGGCAACACAATTCGAATTATTTATATGCACGTGCCGACCGTCATGGCTGCCTATCTTGCGTTTCTGATCACTGCTGTGTCCTCAGCTATGTACCTCTGGAAACGAACCGAGTTCTGGGACCTGTTGGGGTCTTCGGCAGCAGAGATCGGTGTGTTGTTCTTCGCAGTGACCATTATTGATGGAGCACTCTGGGGCAAAGTGACCTGGGGAGTCTTCTGGCGTTGGGAGCCTCGACTGACAACCTCGGCAGTACTGCTGATTATGTACGTTGGCTACCTTGCTGTCCGTGCGATTCCCGCAGATCCAAAAACTCGAGCGACGCGCTGCGCCATTATCGGGCTAGTAGCAGTGGTGAATATTCCCATTGTGCATAAGGCCGTGGACTGGTGGCGGGGCTTGCATCAGGGAAAGACTGTGATCGGCACGGTGGATCCAGAGATGGGCGGAACCCAACTTTTTGCCATGTACTCCTCGCTGATTGCGGGCATCTTGGTGTGCATCTGGCTTCTTATCCATCGTTTCAGGGCCGGATATTTAGCTGAGCGTGCAAGCGATCTTGGCTTAGGTCAAGCGTTGGAAGAACGAAAACTTGAATCCAGCCCAGCTGCCGCTGCGAGCGACAGGATTGGAGATGACGCATGAGTAGCGCTGACCTGACTGAAAAACTCTGCATCATTGGCGCATGGGTAGTGACCTTTGGGGGAGTGGGAGCATATGCCGCCTCGGTTATTTTGCGTGGCCGTCGCCTGTCCAAGGTTGTGCCACCGGAGCAGCGACGATGGATGTAGATCCCGGTAACGATCAAGCAGGTTCACATAGGCCTGGCATACGAGACGATGATGAATCCTCTGATGCCGCAACGCCGGCTCTTGATGTCACTCCTCGCCAAGCTGCCTCCACTCCCTCTCAGGCTGTTCGGAGCAAGCGGGCCTATGTGGCTGTGGGCGGAGTGGCCCTTCTGTTAGGAATTCTTGGGTTGGTGTTGTTTAACGGGCTGAATAGCGCTGCAGTCTTTTATAAAAACGTCGATGAAGCGGCGGCCCAGCGTGAAGCTCTTGGAGATAAACGTTTTCGGATGCAGGGCAACGTGGTGGACGGCACCATTCAAAAAACTGATGGTGGTGTGAGCTTTGTCATTGCCTATGGCGATGCCCGCCTAGATGTCGTCAATAGCGGTGCACCGCCCGAATTGTTTGATGCCAAAATCCCCGTGATCCTTGAAGGTGAGTTCGTTGGCAATGAGTTCCATAGCGACCAAATTTTGATTCGTCATGACAGCACTTACGATGAAAAAAACGCTGACCGAATCAACAAAGCCGAAGCTGACGCCCAAAAGAGAGCTGGGGCCAGCGGGTGAATAGAGCCCTCGGGCTGACAGGGCTGATCCTTGCCCTCGGCGGTTCACTCCTTGCTATTTCGGTCATACTCACCGGACTGAAGCGTTCACGACCCGAGCTTCTGCGGTTGAGTCGGGCCTATTCAATTGTTGTGTTACTCGGCGCTCTTCTGTCTGTGTTTGCTATGGAACGGGCATTCATTCAGCGTGATTACACGCTCAAGTACGTTGCAGCGCACGGTTCCTCAACCACCCCGGCGCTGTTCAACGTTGCCTCTATGTGGTCTGCACTCGAAGGCTCGATCTTGCTCTGGGGGCTCATACTTGCGGGCTACTTAGCGGTGGTTGCCCATAAGTTCCGCAAGCGTCTTGACGACTCCTTGGTGGCTTGGGCGCTCATCACCATGTTTGCGGTCTGCGTGTTCTTCTTCGGTCTGATGCTGACTGCAGCTAACCCGTTTCAGGGCAACATTCCCGTACCGGGCTTCGACGGCCCCGGGCCAAACCCATTGCTGCAAAACCATATCTTGATGGCCTTTCACCCCCCAATGCTCTACCTAGGGTATGTGGGCTTTACGGTGCCTTTCGCATTTGCAATAGCTGCTTTAGTTACTGGCCGAGTTGGTGAGGGTTGGTTAGTTGAGACACGCCGTTGGACGGTGTTTGCTTGGGGCTTCTTAACTGCTGGCATCATCCTTGGAGCCTGGTGGTCATATGAGGTGCTTGGTTGGGGCGGGTACTGGGGCTGGGATCCAGTAGAGAACGCTTCGCTTTTGCCCTGGCTGACTGGTACTGCGTACTTGCATTCGGTCATGGTGCAGGAGCGTCGCGGCATGCTGCGAGTCTGGAATCTGTCGCTACTCTGCGCCACGTTCTCGCTCACCATTCTTGGCACTTTCTTAACCCGTTCAGGTGTAGTTGCCTCGGTTCATGCTTTTTCGGCTGGAACCGTCGGGCCGATTCTGTTGGGATTCTTTGCAGTTGTCGTTGCAGTGTCTGTCGGACTGATTGGATGGCGCGGTGACCGACTGCGTTCGGTGGGTCATATCGATTCACCGTTATCTCGTGAGGGGGCGTTCCTAGCCAACAATGTGGTGTTTGCCGCACTAGCTTTTGTGGTGCTGCTCGGTACCGTATTTCCGCTAGTTATTGAGGCAACTACCGGTGACACGCTGTCGGTGGGTCCTCCTTACTTCAGCCGAATGACCATGCCTATTGGGCTGACGTTGTTGTTTCTGATGGCAGTTGCGCCAGTACTCCCATGGCGAAAAGCCTCGGGTGAGCTGCTCAGAGAACGCCTGTGGTGGCCGGCATGGACTGCACTTGGGGCAGTGCTGGTTTCAGTACTCCTCGGTGCAACTGGTGTTGCACCCTTGTTAGCTTTTGGATTGGGCGGCTTCGCTGCAGGTTCGGCATTGCGGCAAATAGCCTTGGCCACTCGACGGCTGGGATGGCGGGGCTTTGTTGGCCGCACCAATGGCGGCATGGTGGTGCATCTTGGCGTCATTGTGATTGGGGTGGCGCTTGCAGCTTCAATGAGCTTTATGAGTCAAGGCGAGTTCACTCTAAAAGAGGGTGAGACTGCCCGAGTTGCCGGTCACAGTTTGCAGTACTTGGGTTCACGCACCATTGATCAGCCAAACAGGGTCGAACTCTTGGCAAGAATCAAAGTTGATGGTCAACAGGTGTATGAACCGCAACTCAATCGCTATCGACAGTCAGGCCAGACCATCCCGACTCCATCAGTGAAGGCCACTCTTAAAGACGATGTCATGTTGTCTATAACACGAGCCCCATCAGAGTCTGATCAAACATTAGGACTCCGCGTCATTGTGCAACCTATGGTGACTTGGCTGTGGATCGGTGGACTCATCATGGTGATTGGCACCGTGTTGGCATTGTTCCCAGGCCGCCGCCGGAATCCGCTCGACGCAGTTTCGGCAGCAGCTCCGACTGAGACTGGCAAGACTGAGATAAGCAAGATTGAGACTGGCAAGACTGAGATAAGCAAGACTGAACCGGTTACTACATGAGCAGTCGGGGACAGCGCAGAGCGCCGCTTATTGCGGGCATTGTTGGCTGTGCGGTGTTTGCTCTAGTACTTCTCTTTGTGGTGAGCCCCAAAGGTGGTGAGTCAAAGGTGAGCAGCCCGCTCCTTGGCAAGCTTGCGCCAGCTCTTTCGGGGGCCACTCTTGCCAGCCAAGAGTTCAATATTGACTCTCTGCGCGGGCAATGGGTTTTGGTGAACTTTTTTGCCACCTGGTGTCCTCCCTGTGTTGTAGAACACCCAGAATTGATCAAGCTCAGCGAGTCAAGCGGTACCACAGGGCTGAGTGTGGTGAGTGTTGCCTTTGATGATTCATCGACCAATGTGGCCAAGTTTTTTGCAGACAATGGTGGTGATTGGCCGGTGCTGACTCAAGACACGGGTGCAGTGGCGCTTGACTACGGAGTCAAAGGCTTGCCGGAGTCGTTTCTGATTGACCCCGCAGGCAAGGTGGCAGCCAAATTCGAGGGCGGTATTACGGCCGAGGCTATGAAGGAGTATCTAGCGCAGTTCACGGGCGAGGGATCATGAAAAAGCCTTCTAGTCAGCGTCATAGTCAGCGTCATGGTCAGCGTCAAAAGTGGTGGTGGTGGTCCCTGATGGGGGTGATCTTGGTGGTGTTATTGCTCAGCGCTTCTGGGACCTCTCCTACTGAAGGCACTAGTGATGATCGGCTCTTTGCCCTTGCAGCGCAGATTAAGTGTGTGCAGTGCGTTGGCGAGTCTGTTGCCGGGTCTGCAGCACCGATTGCGGTGCAATTCCGCTCAGAGATTTCCTCGCAGATGAAACAGGGCCGCACGAACGATGAGATCCTCAACTTCTTTGCCGAGCGCTACGAGGGTGTGTTGCTCACGCCACCCTCTTCGGGCCTTGGCTCGCTGGTATGGGTGCTACCCGTAATAGCTGCAGCAGCAGCCGCCTTGTTGCTTGCAGACAGCCTTTGGGTGCGCCGCTCCCGTGGGTCGGCTCAGCAACCAAGTAGTGAGGATGAATCCTTAGTCAAGTTGGCCCTTGAGGATCGCAGGTCGGGCACAGACCGCACGGAAGCTGTTCACTCTGATGACTCCTGATGATCGCGAACTACTTGAAGAAGAGCGCGATCATCTGCTGAGTTCCCTTGAAGACTTAGAGAACGAATTCTCGGTCGGAGATATGGACGAGCAGGACTACTTGACGCTCAAAGAGGAGTACACCTTGCGAGCAGCGCAAGTGTTGCGCGACCTCAACTCCCAAACTGCCGGTTCTGTCGGTACTGCCCGTTCTGTCGGTACTGCCCGTACTGCCCGATCTACTCAAACAGCAGGCAACCTTGGCAAGTCCGACGCTTTGCGCCCGCAGCAACGGCTCAGCACTAGTCCAAAATGGCGAACAGCAGCAGTAGTAGTTGGAGTTTTAGGGTTTGCTGCGCTTGCGGGAGTGCTCGTGGCCAGGGGATCAGGGCAGCGTGGAGACAACGCCATTACAGGTTCGACGGGAACATTTAGAGAGAAACTCGTTACCTGTCAGACAACTTCTTTCCAAAAACCAGCTGCTGGAATTGAGTGCTACGACAAAATTTTGAGTTCCGCTCCCGAAAATCTAGAAGCCCTGACCTATCAAGGCTGGGCCTATGTTCGTCTTGAGCAGCCCAAAAAGGGAACAGAGAATTTTAACAAAGTGGTTGCTCTCGACCCCAGCTACCCCGACGTACGTGTCTTTAGAGCCAGCGTTGCTGCGGCTGCGCAGGAGTATCAGACTGCGGCCGATGAGCTCGAATTGTTTTATGCAAGTTCCCCTTCCCCCGCTGCTGTGCAGGTGCTCCAGTCGCAGGGCCTAGAAAGAAAGATTTTTTTCGGCCTACTCGACCCTCAGACTCGGGGCTGTTGGCAACAGGCCGCTCAGTCGCAAACCGAAGGCGAACAGTTCAATCAAAAGTTCCTCGACACGCTTGGCGCTTGCCTAGGAACCACCCTTGGCAGCAACCCGCAAAACCTTGATGCCCTAGTATCTCTGGCGCTCAGCAAAGTGGGGCCAGAACTGGCCGACCTTGGCGCAGCAACCGAGTTGCTCAACACGGCGCTACTGATTGATCCCGCCTTTGCAGATGCGATTTTGTTGAGGGCCTCGCTTGCAGCTGCTGACTCACGTTTTGCAGATGCACAGGCTGGTCTCTCCACTTTGCAAGGTTTACCTCGACCCAAAATTTCATTTCTGATCGGCGACCCCAAGACACTCGCTGACTCAATTACAGAGGCACAACGCTCTGCCGCCACTGACGCCCCAGACTCGCCGGCTGCACCGCCTGACACTGCAGGCGAACTCGGAACTACAACACTCCCAACGGTTGATTCGAGGATTCCAAACCCGGGCGGAGGCTGAATCTCGCTACTGTGTCCGCATGAAGATTCTTCTTGTAGGTGCTGGCGGGGTTGGTGAGGCATTTTGTGCGATTGCCTCAAGGCGTTCGTTTATTGAGTCAATCATCGTTGCCGATATTGACCTTGCCAAAGCGCAGCGTGTTGCAGCTCGTGATCCGAGGTATTCGGCCCTGCAACTTGATGCTTCAGATTCTGCAGCTGTTGCGGCTGCAGCTAGCGAGGCCGGCGCGCATCTCGTCATGAATGCGGCCGACCCTAGGTTTGTGATGGGAATCTTTGACGGCGCATTTCAGGCAGGGGTGCACTATATGGATATGGCAATGTCGGTCTCTACCGCACACCCAGAGCGTCCAACTGAACTATGTGGTGTCAAGCTCGGTGACCTTCAGTTTGCGAAGTCCCCCGAATGGGAAGAACGCGGCTTACTTGCGCTGTGCGGCATGGGAATCGAACCAGGAATTGCCGATGTCTTTGCTCGTTACGCTGCCGATGAGTTGTTCTCTGAAATCCACGAGGTGGGTATACGAGACGGTGCCAACATGACTGTTCGCGGCTACGAGTTTGCTCCAACTTTTTCTATCTGGACGGTGATTGAAGAGTGCCTCAACCCGCCGGTGATCTGGGAGCGTGAGCGCGGTTGGTTCACTACTCCTCCGTTTTCACAACCCGAAATCTTTCGTTTTCCGGAAGGTATCGGCGATGTTGAGTGCGTCAACGTTGAGCATGAAGAGGTACTCCTCGTGCCGCGCTGGATTGACTGCAATAGGGTGACTTTTAAGTACGGGTTGGGTGACGAGTTTATTGCTGTGCTCGAAACCCTCCACAAGCTTGGACTTGATAGAACCGAACCAGTCAATGTTCGTGGTTCACAAGTTTCGCCTCGTGACGTCATCGCTGCTTGCTTGCCCGACCCAGCCAGCCTTGGTGACCGAATTGAGGGTAAGACCTGCGCAGGAACCTGGGTGACGGGGTTAGGTCGGGCAACCGATGATGCTGCGCCAAAGCCTCGAGAGGTGTATCTGTACCACGTGGTTGATAACGCAGAAACCATGGGTCGAGACGGAGTGCAGGCAGTGGTCTGGCAAACGGCCGTTGGGCCAGTAGTAGCCTGCGAACTTATAGATGCAGGGGTGTGGTCGGGTGCAGGGGTACTCGGCCCAGAGGCCCTAAATCCAGCACCGTTTCTAGAGTTGCTCGCCAAGGATTACCAGTCGCCTTGGGGCATGGAAGAGAGAACCCCGACAGTTCTGACTCAGCCAAACTAGGGACCAGAGCTAGCCCAGAGAGATTTTGCTGACGTAGGTGTAGTCCGCTGCTGGACTCGCAAAGCGGAACGTAGAAGTAGATGGGGTGAGTGTGCCGAGCTTGATAGCAAATGTGCTTGGCAGTCCATCAATAGGGATAAACCCTTGCTCAAGTCCGGGGGCAAAGATGCCGCCTAACGCAAGTCCCGCACGGATGAGGTCGGTCAGTGCTCCGGCAGTGGGAAGGTGGATCTGAACTGCCACGCCAATGATGTCGTCGGGGTTGCCGAGGCCTTCGATGAAGGAGGCAATGATGCTGCCGATCCCGTTAATAAAATTGGTGAGGTTATCCACGATGAGAGCTATCAACTGTTCTTGAGTTGGTGGCACTGGGGATGCGGCAATAAGTACGTCAAGGGCATCTTGAAGTACGGGTGCCAACAAGCTTCGGAGCGCATCACTGACGGCACAACTCGAGAAGAATGCAGCCCGGTCGCTCTCGGCTACAAAGGTCATGCTGCCGATAATTTCAAACGGTGCGTTGTTTTGAGCAAGGTCACCAAGGTCAAGATTCTGCACGTTGGGAAGCAAGATGTCTGCAGCACCTGCGGGAACCTGCAGGGTAATTCCATTTGCTCCGGCGTTCGTCTGCGGAATGTTGTTGGTATAACACTGCGAAGAGAAGGTGACTACCGAAGACTCGGGTACACCGATTTTGGAGCGGAACCCAAGCTGCATCACGTATGGCTCGTCGCCGGCGTCGTAATCCTCGGTGTTGTTTACTGTGATGGACTGCGGTGAGACTTTCCACTGCAGCGGAGCAGGCCCACCGGGGGTACAGGCAGCACCCAAAAGGGCAGCTAACAAGCTAAAAGAAATGATTGCACTGATCTTGCGCATGGCTTAGGCCTCCCAATAAACAAGCTCTTTATAAGCAGGGCCCCATAGTTACAAGACCCCCAACAACTAGAGGTTAGCCCAACCGGCCGTGCCCATGCCTTAAGGGGTGATTGGGGTATACACACCAGTTACAAATTTTGTGCCGTCAAAGTGGTCAAGGGTCCATACAGAACCCTTTGCACAGCCGGATTTGCCGGGGATGTGTAAGCCTCGGAGTTGCGCCCGGCGAATCAGATCCGGAATCACGTCGCCGTGGCTGCAAAATACCGCTGTTGTAGCTCCCGCCTTGGTGAGCAGCTTCCAGCTTTTGTCTACGTCAGCAGATTCAGCGAGTGCCTCATGGAGTTGGATGGGAAGATTGAGTGCCCTCGCAAGTGGTTCGATGGTTTGCACGCAGCGAGGATATGGGCTGCTCAAAATCTGCGTGATGGGGGAATGTCGCAACCAGTCCGAGAGCTTCTCGGCCTGAGCAAGGCCGTTTTCGTCCAAGGTGCGATCGTGATCATCGGTATTAAAATTGTCTCGATGCCCTGCAGAGCCATGTCGGACAAGATACGAGGTCATGCTGAGGGAATCCCTCTCATTGCTAAACCGTTTGCCTGCAAGAACCTGATGGTAGATGCAGGCTCAATATGCTGATGGGAGCGAATCCCGACTGATTCAGCTCCAAGAATGTTCAGCTCAAGGTCATCCACAAAAAGAACTTCATGAACAGTGGTATGAAGTTTTTGTACCACATGAAGAAACACATCGGGATCGGGTTTTGCACTACCAATCTCGGCTGTGTTGAAAATTGCGTCGAACTCATCAGTAAGGTCAAGGACCGCCAAATCGCGCCGCAGGCGAGTGGTGCCGTTTGATAACAGCGCAACAGTTGCCTCGCTACGGACTGCGCGCAAAACCTGCAGCATCTTTGTGTTGACTAGGCCGACGTTGGCCTCCCAAGCGTCAAGTGCGCCGGCAACCTCAATGCCATGTGCCTGAATCACTTGGCTACGAACAGCATCCATCCAACTGCGGTAATCCATGGCACCTGTAGTTGCCGCCCGGCCAAGTTCGGTACCAAACCCCACTGCCAAAATCGTTCCCGGTTTCAGACCGTACGCAACCTCAATCTCTGAGATCTCGACATCATTCCAATCTCGGATCACACCATCAAGATCAAAGATCACTGCAGTTGGGAGCGGATCGGGCACAT
>JBBDMQ010000427.1:0-9248 GCA_040878245.1 Microthrixaceae bacterium | reverse complement strand
CACGTGGCCTGGAGTGTCAATTATCTGGATGCGATGCTCAATTTTGTTGAGAGTGTCGGTCCAAAATGCAGTTGTTGCAGCAGAGGTGATGGTGATTCCGCGCTCTTGCTCCTGCTCCATCCAGTCCATGGTGGCAGCGCCTTCATGAACCTCACCGATCTTGTAGGTCTTGCCCGTATAAAACAAGATTCGTTCGGTTGTAGTGGTTTTTCCAGCATCAATATGAGCCATGATGCCGATATTGCGTGTTCGGTCGAGTGGAAACTGAGCCATCGTTCATCTCGCGGGTTAGGTAGGTCGGACAGAAATTCGGACTGGGATATAACTACAACTGCTTCGGTGGCCCTCGACCTGAGTGTCAGATCAAGAGCGATTTTGCACTACCAGCGGTAGTGAGCAAAGGCCTTATTTGATTCGGCCATCTTGTGAAGGTCTTCTTTGCGCTTCATTGACGCACCAACTCCATTGCTGGCATCCATCAACTCGTTGGCAAGTCGCTCTGCCATGGTGCGCTCTCGCCTTTGACGGGAGTATCCGACGACCCAACGAATAGCCAACGTGTTTGACCGCCGGGGGCGGACCTCGACGGGCACCTGGTAGGTGGCACCGCCAACACGACGACTACGAACCTCGAGCTGTGGCTTGCAGTTATCTACAGCCCGCTTAAGCGTAGAGATTGGCTCATCGCCAGTCTTCTCTTCAATCAAGGTCAGAGCGTCATAGACGATCTTTTCTGCGGTGGAACGCTTACCGCGCTGCATGATTTTATTGACTACCTGCGTCACAAGAACCGACCGGTAAACCGGATCTGGCAGAAGTTCGCGTCGGGGGGCTGGTCCCTTACGGGGCATATCAGGACTCCTTCTTGGCGCCGTAGCGGGAACGAGCCTGCTTACGACCACGCACACCCGATGTATCGAGCGTGCCACGGATAATTTTGTAACGAACACCTGGGAGGTCTTTCACACGTCCGCCTCGAACGAGGACAATGCTGTGCTCTTGCAGGTTGTGATCCTCGCCGGGAATGTAGGCCGTCACCTCGATACCGCTGGAGAGACGCACACGGGCAACCTTACGAAGCGCCGAGTTCGGCTTCTTCGGCGTTGTGGTAAACACGCGAGTGCATGTTCCACGGCGCTGCGGCGCGCCTTTCAGGGCCGGCGTCGACTCCTTGCGTCGCTTGCTCTGACGGCCCTTTCGGACCAACTGCTCAATCGTGGGCACGTTAAAACCTCTGTACTTCTTTCAACAACGGATGAGGGCAGGCCGAGCCACGGAAATCCGTCTGACCCGTGTTCGTATGGCGCATAAGCAGCCAACGGCCGAAGACATACTCTACGACCCGAGTGCTTGCACCTGCAAACACAGAGCCATACAAAAACTACGATCGGGCGAACCCGAAGGTTCGCCCAAAGCAGAAACTCATACGGAACAAGGTAAAAGCTGTTCCGGTGAAGCTTGTTTGTTTAGCCCTCTTCTGACTCTTCAGAGGTAGGAAATTCAATGACTACAGCATCAGTCTGATTTGCGGCCTCGACTATTGCGAGTGGAATGGGTTCCTCAATTGGACGCCCTTCCCTGTTCGCAAGATATTCTGGACCGTCGACAACCTGTCCTGGCTGACTCTCATCGGAGGAGCTGAAATCAAGCGGCTGATAGTCCGGAGCGAACGGCTCAATCTCTTGATAGCGAGGCATGCCAGTTCCCGCTGGAATGAGCTTGCCGATAATGATGTTCTCCTTCAGCCCGATCAGGCCATCAGACTTGCTCTCAATTGCGGCTTCGGTGAGCACACGAGTGGTCTCTTGGAAACTCGCCGCAGAGAGCCAAGAATCAGTAGCCAAAGAAGCTTTAGTAATACCCATCAACTCGGGTCGTCCCTCTGCTGGCTTCTTACTTTCTTGGACGAGGCGTTTGTTGGCATCAGCGAACACTCGCTGATCTACACGCTCTCCAGGCAAGAAATCAGACTCTCCGGGTTCTTGAATAGCCACTCGGCGAGTCATCTGACGCACTATGAGCTCAATGTGCTTATCGTGAATTGATACACCCTGATCTCGGTATACGCGCTGCACCTCAGCCACTAGATATTGCTGCACAGAGCGAACACCCTTGATCTCGAGCAACTCTTTAGGGTCACGAGGACCTTCAACAATGGGATCACCAGCGTTGAGTTCGTCTCCGTCTTTTACCTCTAGGCGCCGCTCACGCTCAATGAGGTACACATCTTCATCGCCATCGTCGCCGATGACCGTCACGGTGTGCACCTTGCCGTCTTCTTCTTCAATGCGCACTGTTCCAGAGGTGCGAGCGAGCACAGCCTTATTCTTGGGGCTACGTGCCTCAAAGAGTTCAACGACTCTTGGGAGACCACCAGTAATATCGCCACTAGCGCCCGCCACACCACCGGTGTGGAAGGTACGCATGGTGAGCTGTGTTCCGGGCTCTCCAATGGACTGAGCGGCGATGACGCCTACAGCCTCTCCTGGCTCGATGGTTTTACCCGTAGCCAGCGATGTTCCGTAGCTAGCTGCGGATATGCCGCGCTCGCTGTCGTCTGTGAGCGGTGAAAGAACTCTGACCTCGGTAAAACCTGGGTCATCTCTGAGAACTGCCATCTCGTAGTCACCGATTTCGGTTCCCTTACGCACCACGTTTCCGAGCAGATCGTCTGCTTTGCTGAGCTTGACGTCCTCTGCCAAGGTTCGGCTATACAGACGGGTCTCTAAATAGAAACGCTTGCCTGCTTCATCGGGACGAACATCGTCGATGATGGTGCTTCGAACAGGGCCAGACTCATCAAGAGGGTTGCGATCATTAATGATCAGTTCCTGAGAGACATCGACGAGTCGACGAGTTAGATAACCCGAGTCTGCAGTTCGAAGCGCAGTATCAACAAGGCCTTTTCTAGCGCCAGGTGTAGCAATGAAGTACTCCAAGACGGACAGACCCTCTCGGAAGTTCGACTTGATAGGTCGAGGAATCATGTCACCACGGGGGTTAGCCACTAGGCCTCGCATGCCAGCGATCTGGCGAACCTGCATCATGTTGCCTCGTGCACCTGAGCCCACCATCATGTCGATGGGGTTGAACTTGGTTGCAGTGAGTTCTTTCTGCATTGCAGCAGTAACTTCTGCGGTGGCAGTCGTCCAGATCTCGATTTCTTTTTGCTTACGTTCACCATCGGTGATGATGCCCTTGCGGAACTGTTTCTCCACTACGTCAGCTTCAACCTCGTGCTTATCAAGAATCTGATATTTGTTCACCGGGGTGGACACGTCGTTGATGGAGATGGTCAGACCAGAACGCATGCCGTAGTTGAAACACAAGGACTTAATCTGATCGAGCGAGGTAGCCGCAACTGCTTTCGGGAAATCGATAGCAAGACGGTCGACTATTGCGCCCATCTCTTTTTTGCGAACCGGAGAGTCAAAATACTCATATCCCAACGGAAGGGCTCGGTTGAAGAGCAGTCTTCCGGCAGTGGTCTTTTTATAGACCGCAGCCTTACCGTTTGCTGGAGTTTCAATGAGTTCTTCGTATACGTGGCCGTCACGCTTGCCGCCGCGATACTCAATCTTGGCGTGCAAACCAATCTCGCCGGCCTCGAGAGCCCGCTCAAGTTGGTCCATACGGCGGAACACGCGTCCCTCGCCTGGCTCACCTTCGGCATCTTCGGTGAGATAGAATGCACCAATAATCATGTCTTGGGTTGGAGTAACAAGCGGCTTGCCGTTTGCCGGGCTGAGCATGTTATTTGCACTCAGCATCAGCACACGAGCCTCGGCCTGTGCCTCTTCTGACAAGGGCAAGTGGACAGCCATCTGATCGCCGTCAAAGTCTGCGTTAAAAGCAGTACAAACAAGAGGGTGAATCTGAATTGCCTTGCCCTCTACGAGCACGGGCTCAAATGCCTGAATACCAAGACGGTGCAAGGTTGGGGCACGGTTCAACAGCACGGGGTGCTCTTTAATGACGTCTTCAAGGACGTCCCAGACCTGTGGCTTGCGACGCTCGACCATTCTCTTGGCGGACTTGATGTTTTGTGCCAGTTCTTTGTCGACAAGCGCCTTCATGACGAAGGGCTTAAACAACTCAAGCGCCATAAGCTTGGGTAGACCACACTGATGCAGTAGCAACTTAGGTCCGACCACAATGACTGATCGGCCCGAGTAATCCACTCGCTTACCAAGAAGGTTCTGACGGAAGCGACCTTGCTTGCCCTTGAGCATGTCTGAAAGTGACTTCAGTGGACGATTACCAGGTCCTGTAACGGGGCGACCACGACGGCCATTATCAAAGAGAGCATCTACTGCTTCTTGCAGCATGCGCTTTTCGTTATTGACAATGATCTCTGGAGCTCCCAAGTCGAGCAAACGCTTGAGACGGTTATTACGGTTAATGACTCTGCGATACAAATCATTTAGGTCCGAGGTAGCAAAGCGTCCACCGTCAAGTTGCACCATGGGGCGCAAATCAGGCGGAATGACTGGAACTACGTCAAGGATCATGGCTCGTGGGTCATTCACACGGTGACCCGAATCAGGGTCACGACGGTTGAAGGCTGCAACGATCTTGAGCCGCTTGATTGCCTTCTGCTTGCGCTGCGCTGAAAGCGCCTTGACGCCCTCGGCTGGATCTATTGCGGCACGAAGTTTGATCTCTTCTTCATCAAGGTCAATGCGATCAATCAGTTGCTTGATTGCGGCAGCGCCCATGCCTCCCTCGAAGTAGTCGCCGTAGCGGTCAACGAGTTCACGCCAGAGCATCTCGTCCTCAAGGATCTTTCGAGGAAACAAGTCCTTGAATTCATCCCAGACGCGGTTGACAAGATCGAGTTCACTATCGAAATCCTCACGGATTCCAGCAAGATCCTTGTCTGCGGCCTTACGACGCGCAGCTAGATCAGACTCTTTAGCACCCTCAGATTCAAGTGCTTCGAGCTCTGCTTCGAGTTCTTCGAGGCGCTTGGCGAGTTGCAGTTCGCGGTCCTTGTCGATGGCTTCGCGCTCACCGATCAAATCTGCTTCAAGGCTTGGTAGGTCTTCATGACGCTTCTCAACGTCTACCCAAGTAACAAGGTCAGCAGCGAAGTAGATAACCTTCTCGAGCTGCTTGGCTTTGAGTTCTTCACGTGCCTCGGTACCAGAGAGTAGATAAGCAAGCCATGAACGGGTGCCGCGCAGGTACCAAATATGAACTGCTGGTGCGGCTAGTTCCACGTGACCCATCCGCTCGCGACGAACCTTCGACCGAGTGACCTCTACCCCACACCGCTCGCAGATAATGCCGCGAAAACGAACCCTCTTGTACTTGCCGCAGTAGCATTCCCAGTCCTTTTGAGGACCGAAAATCTTCTCGCAGAAGAGTCCGTCCTTTTCTGGCTTGAGTGTGCGGTAGTTGATGGTCTCTGGCTTTTTTACTTCACCATTTGACCAGGTGCGGATTGCGTCGGCAGTAGCCAAACCAATACGGAGCTGGTCGAAGAGATTGACGTCAATCATGATTTCAGCCTCTCTCAGCGCCCGGCCTGGCGGCGGGCGTCATCCTCGTCGGTACCGCGCTCGGGGCGAGACAAGTCAATGCCAAGCTCCTCTGCGGCTCTAAAGAAGTCTTCGTCAAGCTCACGCATTTTGATTTCTTCACCATTCTGCGAAAGCACCTCGACGTTGAGACATAGTGCCTGCATTTCCTTGATGAGAACCTTGAAGCTCTCTGGAATGCCTGGCTCAGGGATGTTCTCCCCTTTAACAATCGCCTCGTATACCTTGACTCGGCCGAGGGTATCGTCGGACTTGATGGTGAGCAGTTCCTGCAAGCAGTATGCGGCTCCGTAGGCTTCTAATGCCCACACTTCCATCTCGCCGAATCGCTGGCCGCCGAACTGAGCTTTACCGCCCAGTGGCTGCTGCGTAATCATTGAGTACGGGCCCGTTGACCGAGCGTGAATCTTGTCGTCTACCAAATGGGCAAGCTTCAGGATGTACTTGTATCCAACCGTAATTGGGTTGTCGTAGCGCTCACCTGTGCGGCCGTTGTACAAGGTGACCTTGCCATCTTGGCCAATCAGGCGAGTTCCGTCTGCAGCTTCTGGGTGGATGTTTTCAAAGATTTTTTTGATCGTCGGGTGCTTACCCGCAAGCTCAACTTCGTCCCACTTGGCACCGTCAAAGACTGGCGTTGCAACAAGTGTTGCTGGGCGAGTTGTCGGCCGAGTTTTGGTCTCGGTTCCACGAATGGGATTTTCTCCCACTTCTTTGTCGCCATCGGTCCAACCCCAACGTGCAGCCCAACCCAAGTGGGTTTCGAGGACCTGTCCTACGTTCATTCGTGATGGCACGCCAAGCGGGTTCAAGATGACGTCTACTGGCGAGCCGTCCTCCATAAAGGGCATGTCTTCCGAGGGAAGAATGGCCGAGATGACACCCTTGTTGCCGTGGCGACCGGCGAGCTTATCGCCCACCGAGATTTTGCGCTTCTGGGCAACAAAGATGCGAACGAGTTGGTTGACCCCAGGTGGGAGCTCATGACTATCGTCACGACTGAACACCTTGACGTCAATGACCTTGCCGACCTCTCCGTGAGGAACCTTGAGCGAGGTGTCTCGAACTTCTCGAGCCTTCTCGCCAAAGATTGCGCGTAACAAGCGCTCCTCTGGTGTGAGCTCGGTCTCTCCCTTTGGAGTGACCTTTCCAACAAGCACATCTCCAGGATTCACCTGAGCGCCAACACGGATAATGCCGCGTTCATCAAGATCTCCAAGGATTTCCTCAGAGAGATTCGGAATATCCCGAGTGATCTCTTCTGGGCCGAGCTTGGTGTCTCTTGCGTCAACCTCGTGTTGTTTGATGTGGATGGAAGTCAGTACGTCATCACGAACGATGCGTTCGTTCAAGATGATGGCATCTTCGAAGTTGTAGCCCTCCCATGGCATAAAGGCCACGAGCAGATTCTTGCCGAGCGCCAGCTCGCCATTATCTGTAGATGGACCCTCTGCTAGGACGTCTCCGGCCTTGAGTTTTTGACCTTCATCTACGCGAGGACGCTGATTGATGCAGGTGTCTTGGTTTGATCGCGCAAACTTATGAAGGTTATAGGTGCGCTTGCCAGATTTTTTATAGTCGACCACGATGTGCGAGCCGTCTACTTCAACAACGACGCCATCCTCATCGGCAAGAATCATGTCGGCAGCATCTCTTGCCGCACGACTTTCTATTCCGGTGCCGATATACGGTGCTTCAGCACGTAACAACGGAACTGCCTGTCGCTGCATATTGGCGCCCATCAGCGCACGGTTTGCATCATCGTGCTCTAAGAACGGAATGAGTGCTGCAGCAACCGAGACGATCTGTCGAGGAGAAACGTCCATCAATTGAACTTCCGACGGAGGCACTGCCGAGATCTCGGTAGTGGCGCCTAGGAACTCGTCACGCTCAAGTTGCAAACGAAGATCAGACAGAGAAGCAGCCTGCGGGGAACGACGCACGAGCACTCGGGCGGCCTTGAAAGTTCCGTCCGCATCAACTGGCGTGTTTGCCTGAGCTACAACGTATTCCTCTTCCTCGTCGGCAGAGAGATACATGATGTCATTCGTGACTTTCCCGTCGATCACCTTGCGGTAGGGAGTCTCGATGAAACCAAACTCGTTCACCCGGCCAAATGTCGCCAAGGCGCCAATGAGCCCGATGTTTGGACCTTCGGGAGTTTCAATGGGGCACATGCGACCGTAATGACTGAAGTGCACATCTCGAACCTCGAAGCCAGCACGTTCACGCGACAGGCCGCCGGGGCCGAGCGCAGACAAGCGGCGACGGTGAGTCAATCCACTGAGCGGGTTGACCTGATCCATAAACTGCGACAGTTGAGATGTTCCGAAGAACTCCTTGATCGCAGCTACTACAGGTCGGATGTTGATCAGGGTGGTTGGCGTGATTGCCTCGACATCTTGGGTAGTCATACGCTCACGTACGACCCGCTCCATGCGAGACAAACCAATGCGAACCTGATTTTGGATAAGTTCGCCCACGCTACGGATGCGGCGGTTCGCAAAGTGATCTTGATCATCTAAGCGGTACCCGTGGGTTCCCATTGCTAGGTTGAGCAGGTAAGTCGTTGAGGCCAAAACCTCGCATCGGCTCAGAACTGGCTGGTCGACTTCAGGTTCGTCAAGACGTCCTTTGAGCTGTGGGAACAACTCTTGGAGTTTCTCAATCTCTGGGCCGAGCTTGCGATTGAGCTTGTAGCGCCCCACTCGAGATAGGTCATAACGGCGCGGCTCAAAGAAAGCATTCGTGAAGTAATTGCGGGCCGAATCCGGCGTTGCAGGCTCCCCGGGGCGAGCACGCTTATAAATCTCTATCAGGGCCTCTTCTTGAGTGACCACTAATTCGCGGTCTTTTTCCCATTGCCCTTCAAGGAAATCGAAATGACGAACGAATGACTCAAGAAAGCCCGGGAAATTCTCCTCGTCGTAGCCCAATGCGCGAATCAGCAGAAAAAGCGATAGGCGACGTTTGCGGGCGACTCTGGTCCCTGCGGTTGGGTCCTTGCCTGGCTTTTGCTCGACGTCAAACTCAATCCACTCACCGCGATACGGGTGAATCGTTCCAGTTACCAACTGATGCTTCGATAGGTTCCTCAGGCGGAAGCGCTCCCCCGGCTGGAAAATCACACCAGGTGATCGAACTAACTGAGACACAACAACACGCTCGGTGCCGTTGATGATGAAGGTGCCCTTCTCGGTCATCATGGGGAAGTCGCCCATGAACACCGTCTGCTCTTTAATCTCGCCGGTAGCGGCGTTCATGAATCGAGCCCGGCAGAAGATAGGCGCCGAGTAGGTCATGTCCTTCTCTTTGCACTCCTCCACGGTGAACTTCGGAGGCGGCCTGAGATCCTCATCAGAGGGATCGAACTCCAACTCGAGACTCAGAGTCTCGGTGAAGTCCTTAATCGGAGATATGTCCTTGAAGGCATCGGCGAGACCATGCTCGACAAACCAATCAAAGGATTTCCTCTGGATTGCGATGAGGTCTGGAAGATCTAGTACCTCATCTAGGTTGGCAAAAGAATAACGATCACGGATGGTGACACGTGAAGACAAAGCTTACTCCCAGTGGACGTAAGAGAGTGGTGGGTAGGGACCGCCTGCGGGACGCGGTTTCAGCAGAAATTTTCTGTGAAGGGGCGAACACGACGGCAACCCATCAGAGTATGCGCTCTGTGAGTTCAGGTCAAGGCGGGGTGAG
>JBBDMQ010000426.1:0-9251 GCA_040878245.1 Microthrixaceae bacterium | reverse complement strand
CTCGGTAGTGAGTTGATGGATAAATCCAAAGGCTGCAAGAGCTAGCCCTTCGACCATGATCTGCATTCCTAGGTAAGTCATATCCCAACGGCTGTCGCTCACAATGTCATCAAGCAGCATCTTGAGGTGTGCATTGACGGGATAGTGCCCAGACATCTTCGTATCAAGGTACTTAGCAAAAACCTCAACATGGCGGGCCTCATCCATCACCTGAGTTGAGGCGTAGTACTTGGCATCAATCCACGGAACAGTCTCTACTATTTTTGCAGTACAAATCATTGCACCCTGCTCCCCGTGCATGAACTGCGAAAGTGTCCAGTTCTGGCTCTCGATGCCAACTTCAAGCCACTCCTTATCGGTCCACTTCTCAAACGGTGTACCAGTGACATCAATGTCATCCATACCGCCGTTCATGTCAGCGTTAGCCAAGATGACTTGCTCCTGGTCAACCTCGGTGTCCCATGGCAAATCCTTCTCGCCATCCCACATGGAATGCTTGGCCTTCTCGTAAAGCTTCTGAAGGCTGGGCCGAGCACCCTTCTGGTAATCCCAAGTAAATATCGCGTCGGCGTTATCTTCAACAACCGATATAACAGCGTCTCGATCAGTGTTTGTTATGGCCAAGATTGCCTCAAGATCGTTGACATCCTCTCGGCCGATGAGATCTTGAGTTGTGCGTTCTTCAGCAATTGACATGGTTTCTCCTAGTTGGTTATCGAGTTGTAACGGTGATCGGTGAAAAGTGTGCAGTCGTTTGATCGCTCGGCAGCGAGGCAGTTAATCCGGGGATTACAAAGAGGCGAACAAGTCTCTGAGCATCTTGGCGCTCACAGATGTCAAACTCCGCAGAAGGCTCACCTACATAGGAAACAACCAGGCGAGAAATCCACATTCCCACGGAGTACGCCTCAGCTTCGTCCATAAAGCGACTCAGAACCGGTCTGAGAACCTGCGCTGCGGTAGCGAAAAGTAAATTCAGTTGATCAAAAGACAGCAATTGCTCAATGAGCGCAGGCTCAAATTTTCTCATGAAACTCAGCGCCTGATGCTGCTCTATAAACTGAGCCGATCGCTGTATTGCTGCTGTGAGGCACTCCTCAACTTGATCTACAGCAGACAGTTCCTCAATAAGTTCGGTCAAAAACTGACTGGTCTCGGAGAGAACTGCTGCCTGCATGATTGCGTTCTTGCCACCGGGAAACAGTCGGTACACCGTTGCTCGAGACACACCGGACTCTTTGGCAACATCCTCGACAGTGGTTTTTGAAAGTCCCCATCGAGCCACACAACTCAGCAATCCAGAGGAGATCATCTCGGTGGGTGTTGCGCTAGTCACCTGAAATCCTCGAGAAACAGACTCTTGTGCACCAGAAGCCAGAAGTGTGATGGAAGTTGAAGATGCATTTTTTTGAGACATCAAGAACCCCCTCAGCGCCAATGAAACTTAGGATTGTTACAATAAGACTAATTCCGTCTTATCGACAAGGGCATATGTTGGTGACATAGGTCATACATCTACCCCTTAGTTTCTTGGAAAACATGACGTCAATTTATTGAGTCGAATCGCTCAACAGTCCAGCTAAAAATTGCGTACGAATAATCTCATGTGCAGCGGGCTCATCGTTCAGGTCCAGATCCGCCGGACTTCCCATCCACGAGAGGGTCATTCTCATGAGGTAATCAGCACCGAGTTCTGCGGTCATTCCATCTCGCAACCGGCCAGCTTTCTGTTCCTTGAGGAGCAGACCCCTCATGTAGTCGCGAATTACTCCGTGGAACAACGGCTCCGATGGTTGAACAGCCTCTAGCAACTCCAGCATTTCCGACTCCATGAGACTGTCGAGAAACTCGCTTTTCTGCATCAACTTTCTGCCAATAACCAACCCCGCCACGAGTTGATCTTCAATGGTCGGAAGCGACTCCACCGCCTCGGCTAGTCGCCCCCAAAATCGAGCAATCTCCCAGGTTGCAGTCTCCTGAACCAGTTGTGATCTACCGCCGGGAAAGTACCGATACACCGTGGTGCGTGAAACTCCAGCGGCTTCCCCGACATCTTCAAGGGAAAATCCGCCGAGGCTGCTACGTGCAGCGCAAGTGATTGCAGCCTGCATAATCCTGGTTCGAGTGTCTACAACTTCAAGACTCACGATCTGAGCTCAATGTCATCCTGCGGTTGGGCGCCAAGAGCCCAAGGAATCTCTTCTTTGGCCGGAACAGAATCGCCATTTTCAGCCGCTGGGGTCTGATCACCCTTTGCCCTATTACGGGCAACCATTCGAAGCACAAGTGGGTATCCACAGATCGCGACTAATGCAAAGATCCACCACTGCAACATATAAGAAAAGTTTTGCGACGGGTCCTTGGGTTGGAGCTCAATAACAGCTGGGGAATCGTTGGCCTGAACTGGATTTTGTCCATCAAGCAACACCCAAGCTGGTTCAAGAACATACGGAAGCTGCTCTTCAAAGCGGGCAAGGTCAACGCGAGACAACGAATTGAGCTTTCCCGCTGGCGGATCAGTAGATCCGAAAGAGCCACGCTTCTGAGTCAGCTGCAAGTTCCCAGTTACCGTCACTTGCCCCGTCGGAGCCTCTGAACCAAGAAATGGTGCGGTTGCCAAGGACGGCTCAAGCGGAATCCAACCGCGTACGACTGGTACAGCTGTGCCATCAGGCTGCATCAAGGGAGTGAGCACCCATGCGCCAGGTGCGCCACCGCGGGAACGATTCGCGATAGCAACCTCTTGAGCCGAGTCATAGATACCAGTCACCTCAACCCTGCGGTAGCGAAGCATTTCGCTTACAGCATCTGGATTGGTTCCGGCAGTTGCTAGGACCTCGTTGAAAGGGACCGGAGTTGCACGAGCAATTGTTTGCAACTGCTTCTGCTTCTGCTTCTCTTCGAGAAACCTAGAGCGTTGCCAAAAACCCATGCCAATAAGCACAATCACTAGAGCCGCAATCAGTACATGGCTCAGCAGCCACAGCGGCTTTCGCAAAAACGCGTACATGTGTTGACCCTAGGCGTAGAACCACTCCGCACGGAAGGCAGTAAGGAAGTGGTATCTCAGTAAGCGGCTCAACAGGCGCAGGGGGCAGTGCTATTCGGTTGGAAGCACGTGATTTGCAAACCTGTCACGGAGGTCCTTCTTCGAAAACTTTCCGACGCTTGTCTTTGGAACTTCATCAATGAACACGATGTCGTCGGGAAGCCACCAGCTTGCGACTCGCCCATCAAGGAACTCCAGAATTTCCTCTTTACTGAGGGTCGCGTCGGGCCGAACAACTACTGCAGCGAAGGGACGCTCACCCCACTTCTGATGAGGAAGTCCAATCACAGCTGCCTCGGCGACTGCAGGGTGCGCCATGATCTCGTTCTCGAGTTCGACAGAGGAGATCCACTCCCCGCCTGACTTCACTACGTCCTTGGTGCGATCAACAATTCGCACGTAGCCGTCAGGGGAGATCACTGCAACGTCACCTGTGCGTAGCCAACCATCTTGTGTGAAGGACTCTGATGAGCGGTCATCGTTGTAGTAACCAGCAGCTATCCAAGGCCCTGCAGCTTGCAATTCACCACGTGTTCTGCCATCCCAAGGCAGCTCAGCTCCAGTTTCCTGATCTAATATCCTGAGCTCTACTCCCAATACGGCAGGCCCTTGCGAGGCGCGTAGCTCGGCAAGTTCTTCCTCCGTCTGAGATGACAACCATGACCGTGTTAGCCCAACGGATGCAATCGGACTGGTTTCAGTCATACCCCAGGCCTGCAAGATTGGCAGCCCAAGCTGCTCACGATACGCCTCGGAGAGTGCCTTGGGCACGGCTGAACCGCCACACGGGATGACCCGGAGCGCACTTGTGTCTCGGCCTACGAGCTCGGGCAAGACACCCATCCAAATAGTAGGTACTCCCGCAGGCACAGTGACTCGCTGATCGACAATCAGGTCAGCTAAGGCGGGTGGAGTCATGCGCGGACCAGCTAGAACCAAATTGGCACCGGTGGCAACCCCCGCATGCGCTAGACCCCAAGCATTTGCATGAAACATCGGAACTACTGGCATCACAGTGTCTGACTCGCGAATTCCAATACCGTCGGCCTGAAGTACTGCCAGAGTGTGAAGGTAGGTGCTTCGATGGGTGTAGACGACCCCCTTGGGGTTTCCAGTGGTTCCAGAGGTGTAACACATGGCTGCTGCGCTGGTTTCTTCCAGAACATGGAACTCTGCTGCATCGGATGCAGCGAGTAACTCTTCATAATCAAGTAACTCGACACCCTCAGGATTATCTGCGGTGCCGCCGTCCTCCATCACAACAACGTGCCGAACAGTAGTGAAAGTCGAGAACAGCGGTGCCAACAGCCCAAGAAGTGAACGATCTACAAAGATCACATCGTCTTCCGCATGATTGACGATGTACGTCAGTTGTTGGGGGAATAGTCGGATATTGAGTGTATGAAGAACGCGGCCACTACACGGTGCAGCAAAGTACAACTCCAGATGACGGGCGGAATTCCAAGCAAAGGTTCCAACTCTTGCGTTCTGAGCAACCCCCAAATTGTCGAGCACCTTCACTAATTTCCGCGTTCGCTCTGCCCAATCGCCATAGGTCGTTTGCTCAACACCTTGAGCCGTACCAGTAACGATCAGCTTTGAGGGTGTATATCTTTCGGCTCGCTCCACAAAATGATTGAGCGTCAACGGGCGGTCTTGCATTGTTCCTTGCATGTCATCTCCCCAGGCAAAATAATTCTTAAGCAAGTTGCTCAGCAGACACAGGATAGACAATGCAACAAACATGAACTGCAGTGGCATCCGTTGTGAATAAATCGCCTGTGAGCCAGATAGAGTCTCAGGTGCATGAGAACAGATGCGTTCCTTTCTCCCTCGTTCTCTCCCTCACCCAACTCGAAATTGATTGAACGCTTTGACTGATCAACAAGATCCACTCCCCGAATCAGATAAGACCGAACAGATAGCCACTCATGCGGCGTCTCAAGACAAATTGGCCGATGATTCGCCAGTAGATGCTCGAGCAGTTGCAACTCGGGTACATCCGCGCTGGCTGCTACCTCTGCTTGGTTCGGGAATTGCCGCACTTTTGATAGCCGCCAACATTGGCAATGTCATGTGGGTGCGGTGGAGCAATCCCATAACAGGGCATCCCCTGTGGTTGCTCACGCTGAACTCATCCAATCGGTACCTGCTGATTACTTCAATCATCACCTCCTGGGTTCCGTATGTGGCAATCGCCATGACTCGCCTACTTGCTCCAGACCCGCTGTTTTATATTTTGGGTTACTCCTACCGTGAGCGTGCGCTTGGTTGGGCAAGAAATGTCTTCCCAGGGATGGAAGGTATTTTTGATCAGTTCGAACAAGATCGAAGTGGGTTTAAGCGAATTCTTGATGTTGCAGTCCTAGTTGCCCCAAATAATCCGGTCTGTCTGCTTGCAGGAGTAGCAGCCATGCCAATACGGCGCTTCATTGCACTCAACCTCACCGGCACCCTTGGGCGCATTCTGTTGATGAGGGGACTTGGGCTTTTGTTCGAGGATCAAATCCGTGACTTGTTAGTGATCGTGGCTCGCTATCAACGATTCTTTACCCTTGGATCACTCGCACTCGTTGCCGCCTATTTGATCTATCAGACCGTAGGTAAGCGAGGAGTTGTCGGCGGCCTAGAGACGCTTGAAGAGGAACTCGGCGAGGAGTAGCAGCCTGTGCACGGCTGTCCTGCGATCATTCATGGCTCGGCACTCACAGATCAAGAAGCACATCTAGCCCGAGAGTCATACCAGTACGCTCCGCAACCTGCTTGACTGCGAGCACTACCCCCGGCATGAAGCTGCTTCGGTCGATTGAGTCGTGACGTATCGACAGGGTCTGACCCGTCGTACCTAGGAGCACCTCTTGGTGAGCGACTAGTCCGCGCATTCGCACTGAATGTACGCGAATCCCAGACGTCCCCTCGGCGCCACGCGCACCCTCAATCACTTCATTTTCTGTGGGGTCAGCAGTCCACTCTGTTGATGCTTCTGCCATCTTTGCAACAGTCAGCAGAGCGGTTCCCGAGGGGGCATCGATCTTTGATTCATGGTGAAACTCAATGACCTCGGCAGAGTCAAAGTAGGGTGCGGCTAGTGCGGCAAAATGCATCATCAAGACTGCCCCAATAGCGAAGTTGGGCGCGATGACGCAGTTGGACTGAGTAAACCACTCCTCAAATCCAGCTAGCTCCTGATCAGAAAAGCCAGTGGTTCCAACCACCGCATGCAACCCGTGCTCCGATAACCACCTCAGGTTTTGAACGGATGCGGATCTGTGCGAGAAGTCGACTACTACTTCGGCATCTGTTCGTTCAAAAGAGACTGCCTCGCCAGAGATCTTCAGGTCAGAATCAATCCCAGTGACAGTCCTGAGGTCGATGCCACGAAAGTTAGGGTCTACTGCTGCCACAAGATTCAGTTCGGGATCAGCCTGAACCGCCTGACACACAGTCGAACCCATGCGACCGCCAGCGCCAAAAACTCCCACATTGATAGTCATGAGATCATTCTATGACCCATGCAGGGTGAGACCCTGAACGATCACCCGCCTTCGAATAAGTCTCGGCGAGGCTCATCCAAGTAGATGGGCTCGAGATCTCTATCAAAAGCTCGAATCGCTTCCGGCAGGTTATTTGTGAACCCGGCCATAAGTTGGTTGCGATCCTCAAACTCAATGGCCGCAGCCAAGCTCGAAATTTCTTGCTCTATCCATAGCGATTGCTTCGTGGATTCCAACCCATAGTGAGAAAATTTGGCCATGTCTTGAGCCATCTTGATTGCCTCATCAAGCAAACTGTCTTCTGGCACCACACGAGACACCAAACCCATTCGAAGAGCCTCGGCTGCATCCACTCGACGTCCTGTCAGCAGAAGGTCATTTGAATTTGCGCCTCCGATAAGTCTTGGCAGGATCCAGCCTGCGCCCATCTCCGCTGATGTCAGTCCATTGACGATGCCTGTCGCATTGAACTCAGCTGATTCAGAAGCGATTCTCAGATCGGCGCCAAGCGCCACACAAAGTCCGCCGCCAAAGGCTGGGCCGTTTACCGCCGCAATTACTGGCTGTGGAATTGATCGCAGTCTGCGAGTTATCTGCGAATAGATACCCATTGATCGTGTTGCAATGCGGTGAACTGACAGATTATCGATATTTGGAATAACGCCATAGTCCTTCAGATCAAGGCCCGAGCAGAATGCTCTACCGGCACCAGTGAGGATGACAACACGGACTAGGTTCTCGGCACCGACCTGCTGCAGTGCAGTATCAA
The DNA here is from genome assembly GCA_040878245.1 of Microthrixaceae bacterium. Lineage (GTDB taxonomy): Bacteria > Actinomycetota > Acidimicrobiia > Acidimicrobiales > Microtrichaceae > IMCC26207. Next base: position 1,939 of record JBBDMQ010000426.1, on the reverse strand, counting down.
GCTCCACTGCTAAGTCAATAGAGAGTGCGTTAAGCCGCTCGGGCCGATTCAGCCTCACTACTCGAATTGACTCATCAATCTGATCCACTTCAATAAGACTCATGGGATCTACTTTCTTGGCGTCGCAGCAATGGAATTCCTGAGTTACACGAGCAAGTTTTGGGCTATCTCGCTCAAACTAGGTTGAGCGTCGTACCGTAGCGGCAATGGATACCAATCCCCTCAGGCCAGAAACTGAACAGGATGCATGGCTACAAGAGGACTCGGCGAGTTCCTTGGGCGATCGCAGCTTGGATGTTCATCTTATTCGAGTCTCTGGGCCCGACACCCCAGGGATCACCACAGCATTGATGGAGGTTCTGAGTGAAGCTCAGGCTCAGATACAAGACCTAGAGCAAGTACTCCTGAGAGGTCATCTCACTCTGGCGGCAGTCATCCACACGCCGCTCCACGCGAAAACTCTTCTTGAGTCCTTGCAGCGTTTCGCAGCTGATCTGGATTTGCGAGTTGAAGTTGATCGCGTTGCAGCACAGTCTCTCGACAAGGGTTTAGTGGAAGCTGTAACCGTTATGGGAAGGGAGCTTGAGACAGAGCTCTCTCCGCAGGAGCTAGGAGCAGTATCTGCAGGAATCTCTGATGCCGGTGGCAATATTGATCGGGTCGTTCGTTTGGCGCGATACCCGGTTTACGCCTACGAGTTCCGGACATCTGGCGCAGAGCAAGCCGAGCTTCGAAGGCTCCTTGGCGAGGTTGCGAGCACCCATCGATTAGATATCGCAGTGCAGCCTGAAGGAATTGAGCGACGAGCGAAACGCCTAGTAGTACTCGACGTGGATTCAACTCTTATCCAAGACGAAGTCATTGAGCTTCTCGCCGCCGAGGCAGGGTGCCTTGAGGAGGTACGAGCAGTAACTGCTGCTGCAATGGCGGGCGAGGTCGACTTTGAGATGGCGCTCAGACAACGCGTACTGCTGCTCAAAGGCCTTGACCAATCAGCTCTTGATCGAGCCAAACTTGCCATGCGGCTTACCCCTGGGGCCCGCACGTTTGTTCGCACCTTGAAGCGACTGGGCTACAGCGTCGGGATTGTATCCGGTGGGTTTACTCACTTTACTGACGGGCTCGCTGAGGAACTCGAACTTGACCATGCCGAGGCGAACCAGCTCGAGATTGTCAATGGAAAGCTCACCGGTCAGGTGCTCGGCCAAGTAGTTGATCGTGCACGCAAAGCGGAATTATTGCGGGCCTTTGCTCAGGCTGAAAACGTTCCACTGTCTCAGGCCGTGGCTGTGGGAGATGGAGCAAATGATTTAGACATGCTCGCGATTGCAGGGTTGGGAATAGCTTTCAATGCAAAGCCTGTGGTTCAACGAGCTGCCGATACGACGGTGAATGCGCCGTACCTAGACGCGATCCTCTTTATTCTTGGAGTCAGTCGTGACGAGGTAGAACAGGCCGATTTTGAAGCAGTTCAATAACTCGATCATTCATTGAAATAATGCTCGCTAGCGTTCTTGGCAGGAGAGGTTGGCGAGAGAGCGTTGTCATAACAAAAACTCGAGTCCTTCAAGTCTCTGCATCCCGGGTGGCGCTTCGTTGGGACTCTCATTTCCCTGTGCACTTGGTCCAACAGCTGCAAGAACCCTTGGAGAACCTAAAACACCTTGGGCTACGGCAAGAACCTGTTCCTGAGTCACCGCATCTATAGCCGCGAGATAGTCCGAGATGGGTGTGACACTCCCCCGGAGCGTCTCAGAGATTCCAAGTCTTGCGCCCCGTGCGCCTGAGTCTTCAAGACCTAAAAGCATCGAGCCGTACATTGATCGCTTTGCTCGTGAAAGTTCCTCAGCAGTGACACCCGAATTGCAGAGTTCATCCACTAGGTCAGTAACAACTGTAACGAGTTGTGTCGCCTTAGCGGGGCTCGTTGCGCACTGAA
>JBBDMQ010000425.1:0-1723 GCA_040878245.1 Microthrixaceae bacterium | reverse complement strand
AATTCGCAACACTAAACACCTGGCTTCCGATATGCAGATGTAATCCAACAAGCTCCATTGCGCTACTTCGGCGGGCTAACTGAACTGCCTCCTCCGCTTGGCCAGTCGACAGCGGGAAGCCAAACTTTGAATCAAGGTTTCCGGTCTGAACATGTTCATGGGTATGTACTTCAATGCCCGGATTGATTCGCAACAACACTTGAGGTGGACCAAATCCTGCAGCAACCAAGGACTCAATCCGCGCGAGTTCATCAAAAGAATCGACCACTATTCGTCCCACGCCAGCCTGAAGCGCTTGCTCAAGTTCCTCCATGGACTTGTTATTACCGTGGAATTCCAAAGCCTCAGGTGGCACCCCAGCCTGAAGCGCTACAAACATCTCACCGCTGGTCGCCACGTCTAGGCGCATACCCTCTTCGTAGGCCAAGCGAGCCATAGCCCGACACAGAAATGCTTTGGTTGCGTAGATAGCCCCACCTGGGCCGAACACAGAAATCGCCTCAGCACAGCGCGCACGCAGGTGAGCCTCGTCGTAGACAAAAAGTGGAGTGCCATAGGTGCGAGCGAGTTCTTCAACATCAACGCCACCGATAGACAGAGCACCATTCACGCCCACCGCAGCCGTCTCAGAAAGCAACTCAAATGGCAAGGCAGAATCACGATGATTTGACCCTGCGGAGAGGTCAGCTGGTTCGGGTTGAGATGAGGGTTCGAGATCAGTCATATCAGCCACTCACATCTGTTCGGGGGCTGTTACGCCCAATAGATCAAGGCCAACACGCAGGCCTACACCAGCTGCATCTGCCAGTATCCACCTTGCTTGACGGAGGTCTTCTGCCGTCTCTTCTGACAGGATCGGACAGTCGTGGTAGAAGCCATGAACAGCTGCTGCTAGCTCACGAACCCATGTCGTTACCTTATGTGGAGCGCGATCTCGTGCTGCAAGCTCTACCACCTCGGGGAGCAGATGCAACACCCGTAAGATCTCGAGTTCTCGCTCATGCGTCAACAAACTCAGATCGACGGATTGCATGTCTGCTCGCTCGATGTTGCGCTCGGCGGCCACTCGAGCGATGGAGTGAATTCGCGCATTAGCCATCTGCACATAGAAGACTGGATTCTCGTTGGATTGCGCAATGATGAGGTCTAGATCCACCGTCTGCGGCGAATCAACAGACTGCAAAAGATAGGTCAAGCGAACAGCATCTACTCCCACATCATCGAGTAAATCCTCAAGTGTGATGAGGTTGCCCGACCTCTTAGAAATCTTGACCTCCTCACCATCTTTTTCTAGTCGCACCAATTGCGAAATAATCACTTCTAGGTCGGCTGGATCATGTCCAAGCGACTGCACAGCAGCTTTCATACGCGGCACGTATCCGTGGTGATCAGCCCCCCAGACATTGATGAGTAGATCAAACTCGCGAGCGAACTTGTCTCGGTGATACGCAACATCAGGGAGCAAGTACGTGAACTCGCCATCGCTTTTGACGAGGACGCGGTCTTTGTCGTCGCCGTAATCGGTTGAACGCAGCCAAACAGCTCCGTCCTCTTCCACTACAACTCCCCGACTCCGCAAATCGTTCAGTGTGGTTGGAATCTCCCCATCCTCAACCATCGAACGCTCGGAGAACCAAGTATCGAAGTAGACATTCAGACGCTCAAGCACCGTTCGCGCATCGCTGAGCGCACGCTGCTCCCCCCACTCAAGCGGGTCAGCATC
>JBBDMQ010000424.1:0-9290 GCA_040878245.1 Microthrixaceae bacterium | reverse complement strand
CTCTGGTGCGACTGCTGTGCATTCCAGTCTTTATCTGGCTGCTTTATGGGCGTGAAAACTATCTTGCGGCGGCAGTGCTGTTGGCTGCTTTAGGAGCTACAGATTGGGTTGATGGATTCGTCGCAAGGCGATTTGGGCAGGTCTCAAACTTTGGGAAGATGTTTGACCCAACAGTGGACCGCCTACTGATGATCGTCGGCATTGTTGGGATTTTGCTCTTGCAGCTCGACATTAAGTACTTCCAGATTTTTGCTTGGATCGTGGTGATCCGTGAGGTGGTGCTCTCTGCTTTTGTGGCCGGCACGGTATTGCTTGGAGCTAAGCGAATGGATGTCACCTGGGTGGGCAAATGCGGAACCTTTGCAATGATGACTGCCTTTCCTGCGTTCCTTGCATCTGCTGATGCAAGCCTGCAGGGCACTGCGGCTCAGACACTGCTGTTGATCATTGCGTGGTGTGCTGCCATACCTGGTTTGGTATGTAGCATGCTTGCCTTTTTTGGTTACTTCCCGAAGGGGCTTGTCGCTCTTCGAGAAGGACGGGCATTGCGCCAGAGCCCTGAATCGACCCCGGGCATACATGCAGGGCCGACTAAATAAATGCTGAATCAGCCGCCTCGTATTCTTGGGATGCAACTTTTATGAAAGCAGTCATCATGGCGGGCGGCGAGGGCACACGCCTGCGCCCGCTGACCTCGAATACTCCTAAGCCGATGTTGCCGTTAGTGAACCGGCCGATGATGGAACACATCATTGATCTTCTGAAGACCCACGGGGTTGAAGAGATCATCGTGACGGTGGCTTTTCTACCGAACGCAATCCGTAACCACTTCGGTGACGGCTCCGAATTTGGAGTGAAAATCAGCTACGCCTCCGAGGAGCATCCACTCGGGACTGCTGGCTCCGTGCGTAATGCGATGTCGGAACTCACCGAAACTTTTCTGGTGATTTCTGGCGATGTGTTGACTGACATTGACCTATCGGCACTCGTGCAGTCGCATAGAGATCGCCAAGCCCTAGCAACCATTGGTCTGGTGCGAGTTGAGGACCCCCTCGAATACGGAATCGTTATCTCAAACGAGGATGGTTCGATTGAGCGGTTCTTAGAGAAGCCGACATGGGGGCAAGTTTTTTCAGACACCATTAATTCGGGCATCTACGTGCTCGAACCAGAGGTGTTTGACTGGATCGCTCCAGAGGTTGCCGTGGATTTCTCTTCGGATGTGTTTCCAGCGTTACTCGAAGCTGGCAAGGCTGTGTTTGGCTCGGTCGCAGAGGGATACTGGGAAGATGTAGGCACCCTCGGTGCCTACCTGCGGGCACACAAAGACATCCTTGACGACAAGGTTTCGGTTCGCATCCCCGGGTTTGAGGTTTCTACGGGGGTATTTATTGGTGAGGGGGTCGAAATTAATCATGGAGTTGTGATCACTGGCCCCGCCGTTATTGGCGACAACTGCTTTATAGAGTCTGGTGCGCAACTCGGCGAATATTCAGTCCTTGGCGATGGCGTCCGTATGCGTAGAGACGGACATATCGAACGAAGCGTTATTCATGAGAACTCCTATGTTGGAGAGAGCGTGATGATTCGTGGTTCCTTGGTCGGTCGCGCTTCGGACCTGCGCCGTGGAGTGCGTTGTGAGGAAGGAGTGGTGCTCGGCAACGAAGTATTCGTTGGAGAAAACGCCGTGCTGTCCTCAGATGTCAAGGTGTACCCATTCAAAACAATTGAGGCTGGAGCTGTTGTTAACTCCTCGGTTATCTGGGAATCTCGCGGCGCTCGAAGCTTGTTTGGTAACGGGGGAGTAACTGGACTCGCCAATGTAGATATGACTCCGGAACTTGCAGCCAAAGTTGCTCTTGCCTTTGCAACATCGCTCAAGAAGGATGCCACTGTCGTGGTTTCTAGGGACTCAAGTAGGGCAGCACGCATGCTGAAGAGGGCGATGATCGCAGGGCTCAATGCAGGCGGCGTGAACGTGCTAGATCTTGAGACAGCTAGCGTTCCGCTCACTAGGTTTCACTGCCGCTCAACGCTTGTCTCAGCTGCAATCACATTGCGCCTGAGCTCAGATGATCCCGATTCTGTGGTTATTAGATTCTTTGACCGGGGCGGCTCAGACATTCTAGAAGAGCAGCAGCGCAAAATTGAGCGCCTGTTTACCCGTGAGGACTTTCGACGAGTCCGACCTGCAGACATTGGCGATATTGACCTAGTTCCCCGTGCACTTGAACAGTATGCCCTTGCTCTTGAGCAGACCATAGATGTAAAGCGCGTTGCAGCTAGGCGCTTCAAAGTGGTGATTGACTACTCCTACGGCTCGACCAGCTTTGTCATGCCGAATGTTTTGGCAAAGCTCGGTGCCGAGGTCTTGGTAGTGAACCCATTTGCCTCCACGAAGGGCACCTTGGGATTTGATCGTGACGAGCACGCTAGCCAGGTGGCCTCGCTGGTCAAGGCCTCTGGTGCAGACCTTGGAGCACTTATCGACCCAAGCGGCGAACAGTTGCTGCTCGTAGACGATCACGGAACAGTTCTGTCCTTTGACCAACTGTTGTTCGTGTTCTTAGATCTTGTCTGCGACAACTTGATGGGGGATACGGTTGCGCTTCCAATGACAGTGAGCAGGGCTGCGGCCCAAATAGTGGAGTCACGTGGCTATCAGGTTCTGTGGTCAAAGACCTCGGCTGCTGCACTAATGGGGGTGGCAGATGATCCTGCTGTTGGCTTTGCTGCAAACCTCGAAGGAGGAATAATCCTTCCGGGTTTTCTCCCTGCCTTTGACGCAGCAGCCGGATTTCTCAAAATGTTGGATCTACTCGCTGGCCGAGAGATGAAGTTGTCTGAATTAGTGGCACGCGCACCTACTGTGCATTTATTACACGAGCAGGTGATAACACCGTGGGAGCAGAAGGGCACGGTTATGCGCACCTTGGTTGAGCAGACTCAGGGACGCGATGTTGAATTGATAGACGGAATCAAGGTTCACCACGATTCTGGTTGGGTTCTCGTGCTGCCCGACCCCGAGGAGCCTGTGACTCATATCTGGGCCGAGGGAGACAGCGCTAAGGATGCACGGACCTTGTCACAGGAGTATGCGCGACGGATTCGGCAGATGCTGAAGTAGATGTTGCTACTTGATTCAAGGCCAATCTTCTCCGATAAAGCCATTGGACGCTCATGTGTATCTCTGGTTCGGGTAGCTTTAACAATATGAACGTGCCAGAAGAACTCAGGTACTCCTCCGACCACGAGTGGATTCGGATTGAGGATGGAAAGGTGCGAATCGGGATCACCGATTTTGCACAGGATGCACTTGGAGACGTTGTCTTTATCCAAGTGCCTGAAGTTGGGGCTTCAGTAGGCGCCGGCGATTCTGTTGGCGAGGTTGAGTCAACAAAGTCAGTGTCCGAGATTTATGCGCCGATTAGTGGCACGGTGGTCGAGGTCAATCCAGACCTAGAACTGTCGCCAGAGTTGGTGAACTCTGACCCCTATGAGGCTGGCTGGATTGCAACGATTGAGCCGACAGATCTTGCAGCTGTTGAGGCATTACTTGACGCTGCCGCCTACCGGCAGATCACCGAAAGCTGAGCGTCGAACCTATGGGTGCCGATGGAGTCATCTGCCCTGTGTGTAGCTTCCTGAATCTGGCTGGTGCAAACTTTTGTTCGGCTTGCGGAGCAGAACTTCCAGAAGAGGCGGAACTCGCTACAGGGAGTTACCCGATAGTTGGGGTAGATGTTGCTGGGGCAGGAGAAGTTGGTCAGCTGATCATTATCCGTGGCTCCACTTCTGGGGCACGATTTGCACTTACCGAAGACCTTGTCACGATCGGCCGTGATTCAAAAAGTACCGTGTTTCTCGATGACATCACCGTGTCAAGGAATCACGCAGAGGTTCGCAGAGATACTGACGGGCAGTTCCACTTGCATGACACTGGATCCCTCAACGGAACCTACCTAGATGGGGAGAGGGTGACTGAGGCTATGCTGCGCGAGGGCGCTCAAGTGCAGGTCGGCAAGTTTAGATTTGTCTTCGTTATTGGAGTTCTTGGAGGCTCGGCATGAGTGATACCGCAACAGCTGGGCACCTGTCTATTGGAGAGGTTCTGGCCATGGTTCAGCAGGATTTTCCTGATGTAACCATCTCGAAGATCCGATTTTTAGAAAGTCAAGGTCTGATCGCGCCAGAAAGAACTGGCTCTGGTTATCGCAAATTCTATGATGCAGATATTGAGCGGCTTCGTTGGATTCTGCACCAGCAACGAGATAACTTTTTGCCGCTCAAGGTAATTAAGAGCATGTTGGAGCAAGGCGTAGATCAGTATGACCCTATGGGCGCTCAGCCCACGCTGTGGTCGACAGCGACCGATCTTGATCTGCTCGACCCTGCGGCGATCCATTCCGATGAGGATGAGGATGAAAGCGACGATGATGAAGATCTGGCCTGGGTTGAGGGTGCTTCTCGTAGGTCGCTAGCTCATCCAGCCGTTGCGTCTGCACCACCACGTTCGCGAGCCCTGCTACCAGAGGCTCGCACCGCTCAGAAGGACGCAGAAATTGAAACTCCTACTACGACGTCCCCCAAGGGAGAGCCTGTGACTGATCAATCTCGTCCTGCTCACGCAACGGCCGCCGATGTGGTGGCAGCACTTCAAGAAGACCCACGAATCAAAAAAGCTGCTGCTCGAAAACCAGCTTCTGCTTCATCTGAAACAGCGGCTAGCTCGAAGCGCAAAAAGAGACCAGTAGCGAGTGACACCCTCTTGTCGGCCGAGGAACTGTGTGCACAGTGCCACATAACAGAAGAGCTGCTCGCCGGGTTGGAACAATATGGATTGGTGGTCTCTACGCTCATGGGTGGTCAACCCACCTACGACGAAGAGGCCGTAGAGATTGCTCGCTTCGCAGCGAGATATGCCGAGCTAGGTGTCGAGCCTCGACACCTTCGCATGTACAAAGTATCTGCTGAGCGAGAAGCCGGTTTTGTGGAACAGCTAGTGGTTCCGCTGATGAAGCAACGTAATCCAACCTCTCGACAGCAAGCAGCCGAGCGTTGCGATGAACTCCTAGCCATGGGGGCCGAACTCCATGCCGTGATGCTGCAGCGACAGCTATCTCAGATCACTCGCACTGAGCAGGACTGAAAACTCCCTCTTGTTTGGCAGTTCGCCTTCGGGCACTAAGGTGAAGTTGTGATCGAGCTTGAGTTGGTCGCAGTACGAGTAGAACTTCCGAGCAACACCCCAGTTGTTGTGCTGCGCGAACTGCAAGGTCGTCGGAGGATGCTGTCAATATTCATTGGCGGTCCAGAGGCGACGGCGATTGCATTTGCCATGGAAGGGGTCGAAACCCCCCGACCGCTCACGCATGACCTTTTCTGTGACCTGTTAGATGGTCTCAGCGCTCAGCTAGAGCGTGTGGTGATTACCGAGTTGCGTGAGACGACATACTACGCAGATCTCGAGGTGAGTTCCTCGGCTGGACTCCAACACATTTCAGCTCGACCCTCAGACGCCGTGGCACTCGCAGTGCGAGTTGGATGCTCTATTTTCTCCTCCGAAGAAGTCCTCGAACAAGCTGGCTTTGTGGAGGAATCCGAGGAATCAGAACAGTCAGATGAGCTTCCTGAAACCGTGGTGGAAGAGTTCAAACAGTTCATCGATCAGGTCTCGCCCGAGGACTTTGGAGCGTAATCTCGACCACACTCCCGGCAGAGATCCCTGCTCTGGCTAGGTAAATGCGGACATCCACCCCATACTTACTACCTCGGAGTAATTTCTCGGATGCAACTTGGGGTCAGAGCCCTCTGACATAAAGACGTGGAGCGTGAGCAATGGAGCAAATTTTGAGCGAATCTCTTGAGGTCAACACCCAGGAGCAGGGCTTTAGCGGAAGAAAGACCGCCGAGATTGTTGGTATTACTTATCGGCAGTTGGATTACTGGGCACGCACAGATCTGTTGGTTCCTTCCTTGGCAGAGGCCCGTGGCAGTGGATCGCGCCGTCTGTACTCCTATCGCGACCTGTTGGAACTCAAAATTATTAAGACGCTCCTCGATGCAGGACTGAAGCTCGAATCTGTGCGTCAGGCCTTTGAGTACATGAGAGAACACCTCATTGAAGACATCACTACTGCCAACTTAGTGATCAGCGGAAAAACCTCGGTTCTGGTTCGCTCTGGAGACGACCTCATAGATGTTTTACAAAAGGGTCAAGGCGTGCTCAACGTGCTTCCGCTAGCCGGCGTCAAGGAAGAGGTCGACGCACGTATTGTCGAGCTCCGCCCTGTGCCCTCGTCTGCCACTCCTCAAGTAGTCAGTACCATGCAGACCACTGTTGATTCCGTCGTCGCTGGACTCTAAGGCCAACACCACATGCAGCTGTCGCCACTAGATTCTGTTCACCGCGGACTCGAAGCAAAAATGGTGCCCTTTGGTGGTTGGGAGATGCCGTTGTCTTACCCCTCGGGCACACTCGAGGAGCATCGGTTATGCCGCACCGATGCTGTTGCATTTGATGTAAGTCACCTTGGGACGGTGCGAGTGCAGGGTCCTGACGCGTTCGACAGTTTGCAGCGAACTCTGACTAATGATCTCAAGAAAATTCAGCCAGGTCGGGCGCAGTACACCCACCTACTTGATCCCGAAACAGCCTCGGTCCTTGATGACATTATTGTCTGGTGGGTAGCACCCGAGGTATTTGATGTCATGCCGAATGCCTCAAACACTGAAGGGGTCAGCTCAGCGTTGGCCGCATCGGCAACGGGTAAGGATCTGACCATCTCAGAAACAACCTCAGAGAGAGCAGTTATTGCGATTCAGGGTCCGAATGCCAGAAAGAAGCTTGAGACTGTCCTTCCAGAGGTAGCCAAAGTTGGCAGGTTCGGAGTGCTGGGGTTCAGCTTCGAGGGGCAGGAGTGCATCGTCGCCGGAACGGGCTATACCGGCGAAGACGGTGTTGAGTGCGCTGTGCCTGTGAGCGTGGCCTTAAGTTTTTGGAACCTCGTGATGAGTGCGGGAGTCTCACCTGCTGGTCTCGGAGCCCGAGACACCCTGCGCCTAGAGGCCGGATTGCCCTTACATGGTCACGAACTCGGCCATGGGATGACTACTCTCAATGCTCGCCTTGGGTGGGTTGTCAGTTGGGAGAAAGGTGACTTTTTGGGCAGAGATGCTCTGGAGCAGCAGCAAACCAAAGGCGTTGCGCCACTGATGTATGGCCTCAAAATAGAAGGCAGACGCCCCCCACGAGCAGAGCAAAAGGTGCTGCGAGATGGACTCTTGATTGGAGAACTGAGTTCCGGAAACTTCTCGCCAACTCTTGGATACGGGATTGCCCTCGCATTCTTAGATCCAAGCGTTCAGGTGGGAGACACGGTCATGATTGATCAGCGTGGCAGCCAAGTTTCTGCTGAAGTAGTGAAGCTGCCGTTTTTAGCCAAATAGATCTTGGACCGGCAGCTACTCGGCGAAGGATTCTATTGGCGGGCAAGAGCACACCAAGTTACGGTCGCCGAATCCTCCATCAATCCTACTCACGGGAGGCCAGTACTTAGACTGTCTTTGGTGCTTGCTTGGCCACCCGGCAACGGAGCGTGGGTAGGCGTGATCCCAAGCGTCGGCTCCAACCTCTTCAGCAGTATGGGGAGCAAAGACAAGCGGGTTGTCTTCGAGTGTCCAAGTTCCCGATGCAACTAAATCGATCTCGGCTTTAATCGAAATCATGGCTTCACAGAACCGGTCAAGTTCGGCCAGATTCTCGGATTCGGTTGGTTCAACCATAAGTGTTCCTGGAACTGGGAACGACATAGTTGGAGCGTGAAATCCGTAGTCCATCAGGCGCTTTGCGACATCCTCATTAGTTATCCCGACGGATTTCTCTATAGGTCGGATATCGATAACGCACTCATGGGCTACCAAGCCACCTCTGCCGGTGTACAGGATTGGATAGTGCTCGGCCAAGCGAGCGGCAATGTAATTGGCAGACAGAATGGCTAGCTCCGAGGCCTTCCTGAGACGATCGCCCATCATGGTGATGTACATCCACGAGATAGGAAGAATGCCTGCAGAGCCGAAGGGGGCTGCAGAGACAGCACCAGGCCCAGTCTGCGGTCCCGCATCGGCACGGTGCTGATGGTTCGGTAGGAAAGGTGCGAGGTGAGCGCCTACTGCCACAGGACCCACTCCAGGGCCACCGCCACCATGGGGAATGCAAAACGTTTTATGCAAGTTCAGGTGGCTCACATCTGCGCCAAATTTGCCGGGCTTTGCCACACCTACGAGGGCATTCAGATTTGCGCCATCTACATAGACCTGCCCGCCATGTTCATGAATGATCTCGCAGAGCTCACCGATACTTTCCTCGAACACGCCGTGTGTTGAGGGGTAGGTCACCATGGTCGCAGCAAGCACATCGGAGTGTTCTTGCGCCTTGGAGCGCAAGTCATCAATATCGACGTTGCCATTGTCATCAGTGGCGACCACTACAACTCGCATACCTGCCATGACTGCACTTGCAGCATTTGTTCCGTGAGCAGACGCAGGGATCAGACATAGATTCCGTTCCGGATTATTGCGGGAGCGGTGGTAACCGCGAATCGCAAGTAGACCTGCGAACTCCCCTTGGCTTCCGGCATTAGGTTGCAACGAGACTGCGTCGTAGCCGGTAATACGAGCAAGGTTGTCTTCAAGTTCAGTGATGAGTTGCCGGTAGCCTTGAGTTTGTTCGGCTGGAGCAAATGGGTGGATTTGCGAAAACTCTGGCCAAGTCACTGGAATCATCTCGGCGGTTGCGTTGAGTTTCATTGTGCATGAGCCCAGTGGAATCATGGTGCGGTCAAGCGCCAAGTCCTTATCTGCGAGCCGCCGTAAATAGCGAAGCATTTCTGTCTCGGAGTGATAGCTCGTGAAGTTTGGGTGCGTCAGATAGTCGCTGCTTCGCAGCAGGCCTTGGGGTAGGTGCGCCCAGCTTTGAGAGTCAGATGACTCAGAAAAAGCTACAGCCGAGGCCTCAATTTGTTCCACGGTGCGCGTCACCCCAAAGGCTGATAACAGCTGCACCACAGTGCTGCTGGTGGTGGTCTCATCGCAAGAGAATCCAACGGCATCAAGAGAGTGTTCACGCAGATTGAGTCCAGCGAGTAGGGCTGCAGCAACATAGTGCTGAGCCTGACCTGGTGTACGTAACGTCACGGTGTCGAAGAAGAATTGAGAGGTCAGCGTGAATCCTGCATCTTCTAAAGCCTCAGCTGCAGCACAGGCAAGTAAGTGGCTGCGTTGGGCAATAT
>JBBDMQ010000423.1:0-9321 GCA_040878245.1 Microthrixaceae bacterium | reverse complement strand
TGAACTCGAACTAGATCCCACCGTCACGATGGTCTTCTCCGATGCGGACCTTATTGGCGAAGACGGCCAATTACTGGGTCAGCGCCTGTGGGATACACGACTAGTAGGACGAACCCTCAGACGCCGTGCAGTCGTGCCCGAGGAACTCTTTGCCCGACGTGCACTTACTACTGGTTGCACAATGGCAGTCCGTCGCCGTGCGGTTGCAGCAGCCCTCCCCTTTCCCGAAGTGCTCGAAAATCCTGAAACACCAATGCGACACGACCGTTGGCTGTCACTAGTTGCAGCAGCAGTGGGAACAGTTCGTGCACTTCCCGAACCTCTTTTGGCCTTCCGGGTTCACCCCGATCAAGAAACCGGAGTGCTCGTTGGGCCGCAACTTACTCATGCTCTCATGAGGGCAACAACTGCAGTCTTTGCATCCCCGATTGGGTCAAGCAATAACTCTCACCTAGCTCGCGCCGAACAACTCGAGGCAGCAGCCGAACGAGCCAATGAAATGGGCGACTTCGAAGAGGCCACCACCCTTTCTGCAATTGCAAACCACCATAGATGCAGAGTTCAAAACGCCGGCTCGCTCTCACTCAGGCTTCGAAATATCGGTGATGGGGTTCGCTGCGGAGCATACGGGTGGGACCTGCTCGGAGTAGCGGCAGTTGCCGGAGATATTCTTCGGTCAGTGCGCCCGGGGCATCGCCCAAGTGCAAGCCCAAGCCTCAGACCAAACTCAAGCGCCGAGCGTTCGGGTATCTGATGCAGGAAAAGCTGAAAGTCATGATGGTGACTGATTCCCTCCAAGTGGGTGGAGCCGAGCAGGTGGCGGTAGATATTGCCAACAGTTTGGACAGAGACACTCATCAGGTGTACTTCTGCGCAACGAGGACTGACGGCCTACTCCGCTCCAGCCTCAGAGAAGATGTGCAGGTCATGGTGCTCGAGCGTTCGGCCACTTGGGATTTAGTCAAGCTGCTCAAGTTTGGACAGTACGTTCGACAGCAAGGAATTGAGGTACTCCATTCTCATGGTCGAGGCACCATGAAGTTTGTATCGCTGTGCAAGGCCCTAGGCATCGTGAGTGCGCAACACGTCTTTCATGATCACTTTGGGAGGCTTCATCTTGACCGCAGTGCCGGCAGTGGACTGAAGGTTCCTCTACAACGAGGCGTCGATGCCTATATCGGCGTTGAGTCTCGCTTGTGTCATTGGGCTATTAAAACTGTCGGACTCCCCCCGAGCAAGGTAAATCTGGTGCGCAGCGGAGTCGATCTTGAACGCTTTGCTTCTGCCCCCGCAATTGACCTTCGTCAGGAATTTGATCTGGGGGAAGGCAACTTAGTTTTACTGATGGTCGCAAACTTTCGACCGCAAAAAGATCACCCGACGCTCTTCCGAGCGATTGCAGAATTGAGCAAGACCGAACAAGAAAGCCTTCGCCTGGTTGTTTGCGGGAGCACAACTGCCGACCCGGCCTATTTTCAGGGTTGCCGAGACATGCTGCAGCGACTGAAGATAGATCATCTCGTCACAACGATTGGTGTACGCAATGATGCTCCCTCTCTGATGGCAGGCGCTGACGCCGGGGTCTTTTCCTCGAAAAATGAGTCAGGTCCGCTCGTCATTTTGGAATATATGGCCAGCAAGTTGCCATTTGTAGCTACCGAAACAGGCGAAATCGCACATGCCGTGAAGGACTCCGGAGTAGGGATTCTCACTGAGCCAAGGGACTACTTAGAATTGGCAGATGCGCTGACTGAACTGCTTCGGATGACTCCGGAACAGCGGAAAGAGATGGGCGATCTTGGCCGGCAACTCGTCGTTGAACAGTTTGAGCAACATGTTGTAGTGCGGCAGATAGAGGCGATCTACTTGCAACTCCTCAAGCCAATTCGCATCACCGTCTAACTAACCGAACAACTCAAATCAACCAGCCTCTGGGGCCTGCCAAAGGAAATGTTTTCTCAGAAGGTACTTTTGCTCTCGCGCTTTCTAGTCATATCCCGGCATACTTGATCTCATCTTGGCTCAAGTTCAATGATCCAAATAAGGGGAAGTAACACAGCATGGAACCAATGCAGGATCGGACTGATAGCAACATCGGTGAGTACATCGCCATCTTGCGTCGGCGGTGGTTAGTTATTGCGGGAACTATGGTGCTTGTTGTTTCCATAGTTGCCGCTCTGGATTTTTCGAAGACCAGAATCTATGAAGCCTCTTCGCAATTACTGCTGCAACCGAAGCAATCAGAGTCGATTTTTTCGCCTGCACAGTCTTCGGTAGACCCAACTCGTGCGGTACAGAATGAACTCAAGATTATCAATTCCTTGGCCGTGCGAACTGCTGTAGCTAAGGCTTACGGCGAGAAGATATCAATCTCGGCAGTCTCTGGTGGCGATGATGATGTCATCATTCTGTCCGCCACGGATTCCAACCCCAAAGATGCCGCTCGAAAAGTCAATGTCTACGCCGAGACCTACCAGACCGAACGGTTCAACGCGATTGTGGACGACCTCACCCAATCAAAGCTTGTGCTACAGCAGCAGATCGACGACTTTCAGGTAGAGATTGACGCTATTAATAAGCCACTCGCTGCCTTGGACGAAAAGCTAGCTAAAACCCCAACAACAGACCCGACTTACGATGACCTCAGCGCCGAGCGTGACAGGCTCGATCAGCAGATTCAAGTACGTCGTGCTGATATGGAGAATCAACTCAGCGACTATCAGCAACGTCTCCAAGTGCTGCAACTTTCAGAGCGGCTCACCACGACCGGCGGGGTTCAAATACTTAATCCAGCCACAGTGCCCTCATCCCCTATTTCGCCAAACGTGGTTCGAGATCTGATTCAGGCCGCTCTGATTGGCCTGTTCCTCGGCATCGGTCTAGCGCTACTCCTTGAGCAGGTGGACGATTCAATCCGCAGCCCTGGCGACCTCGAGAGAGTAACCAAGGGCATCCCAACTTTGGGACTGATCCCCTTAGATGAGGGTTGGAAGAACAAAGACGAACCCCGGCTCACCACACAGGCGGCACCGATGTCTGCCACTGCCGAGGCATACCGCGGCCTGCGAACCACCCTGCAATATTTGGCGCTTCATCGCCCAATGGGAATTGTGCAGGTCACCAGTGCGAGCGCTCACGAAGGCAAGACCTCAACTATGGCCAACTTAGCTATTGCTTTTGCAGAGGCCGGTATGCCGGTTGCCGTAGTTGGATGCGATCTTCGCCGGCCTCGTGCCCAGAGTTTCTTGCAGGTAGATGGTGCAATTGGGCTGACCTCGGTTCTGCTCGGCGAGGTTCCACTTGAAGTCGCACTTCAGCAATCACCCATCCACCCCAATATTCGGGTACTGCCATCTGGGCCTCGGCCTCCGAACCCCTCTGAACTTTTGAGCTTGGATCGAACATCGGAATTGATTCAGTCGTTGCTTGATAACCACTCAATTGTCTTCCTTGATTGCCCGCCAGTGCTGCCCGTGACCGACTCACTTGTATTGTCTCGTTGTGTAGATGCGTCGCTTTTCATTGCGAAGGCGAACAGCACCTCTAAGCGAGATGTCAAGCGTTCCCTTGAGCGCTTGACACAGGTCAACAACCCCCTAGTTGGAACAATCTTAAATGGCGTAGATGCCGAGGGCGCATACGGCTCTCTCTACGACTACTACGGCTATTCAAAGGAATCTCGTAGTCGATTCCTACCCAAGATGTTTAAGCGCACAGTTCCTGATGTGCCGAAACTGGATGAAGCAGTTCTGCCTGGTATGGAAAACGGGCCAACTGCTCATGGACCAGACACCGGTGACCACATCCCTGGCCCTGCCCCCATCAACAGCTGACGCGTGAGCCGCCCACTCGTCAGGTTCCTATCACATGGTGCCGAACGGAGCGGGCCTCCGATCTACCTGCTCAGGCTGCTGCGCTACTGGAAAATGCACCCTGCCGAATTTGATACCGAGCTTGTTATTGCTCGCCCCGGAGCACTCGCAACTCAGTTCGCCGAGTTGGCCCCTACTTCGGTTGCGAGGCTTGATCCAGGCTCGATTGAGATGACGTTGAGTAGCCTGACGCGAGTTGCTCATGCGCAAGCTCTTTCGCCGCACATCTTGGGACTAGCTACCCGGGCACGAGTCAGAGGAAACCCTTGGCGATCGGCACACCGTCAACCAGAGATCACCATCGTGAACGGGGCAACAGTTGCAACGGTTGCACTACTTCGGCAGTTGCAATCCAGCAGTACTGTCCTCACCATTGCCCACGAGTTATCCACTGGATGGTTTGGCAACCTGACCCAGAAAGATCGGGAGTTTCTTCTGGAAAAGACCACTCGATTTCTGGCTGTTTCACAAGCCGTCAAACAGTTTCTCCTCGCTGAACTTGGCGTGAGTGAACATCAGATCACCGTGATTCACCCTGCAATCGATGTGGGGGAATTCGCTGACCCCGGTTATACGCGCCTAGCACAGGATTTTCTTCATGTGGGTGGTAGCGGAATGACCGATTGGCGAAAGGCACCAGAGATTTGGCTCAGGATTGCTGCCGAACTGCGAGACATGATGCCGCAAGAGAACCTACGCTTTACATGGCTTGGTGGAGAGAACCCAAACTCTGCTGCTTTCTGGCCCTTGGAGCATGAGATGAATCAACTATCAATCGCAGAACAGGTCAGGTTCACGGGGCAGATCGACAGCCCCGCTGCTGCAATGAGTCAGTTTGACCTGTTTATCTCGACAGCTCGAGAGGACGCCTACCCGCTTGCATGTGCCGAGGCTGTGTCACTCGGCGTTCCGGTCATTGGATTTGAGAGCGGCGGGTTATCCGAGATGGCTAGGGAATCTGGCTGCGCTCTTGTCGTGCCCTATCCAGAACACAGTCAGATCACAAGGACTGCTGCCGAGTGGCTGAGGAACCCCGCACTGCGCAATCAGCTGGGAAAAAGGGGAACAGAGTTTGGTAGAAAGCACCTAGATGTTTCGGTCATTGCCCCCGCAGTTGGCGACTGGATTCTTGGGAGAGCAGCATGACCCCGCTCAGATGGTGGGGGGTGTTTGCAGTCGCAGTCATTCTCTCGGCGGCTATTTTGCTCACCACGCTGGGGTCGAGCGGTGAGATCACAGTGGAGCAGTCGGCAGCTGCCCCTGGCTTTGAGGGCGAAAACCGAAAGATCGATCGTTCAAAGTTTTCCTTTGCAGCCCCCTCAACCACCGCTGGTCCTACCACCATTCCTTCAGGAAAACGACCGAAAGGTTCGCGGCGTAATACAACAACCACCACTACAGCTTCGACCACAACCACCACTATTCCGCCTGTGACCACCACAGCGCCGCCGCAGTTCATTTTCCTACCAGACTCCTCGACGGTGGATTCACTCTGCGACATGGTGAAATCAGTTGAGTCCCTTCAATTGATCTTCTCCGACGCGTCAGTAAACGCCGAGCAGACAATGTTGAAAATACTTATCAACTTTGATCGATACTTACAGGTAGCGCCACCAAGGCTGACACCAAACATCTTGGGTATTCGCGACTCATTGTTGCTTGTCAGACAGCAACTTCGGGATGCAGGATGGAATGGCGCAGACCCATCCCTCCGTCCAATTCTTGATTCGCTCCGATACGAGAAACCGCCTGTCGAAAACTTCCAACAACAAATTCGGGAAATCGAATTTTATAACTCAGCTACCTGCCCATAAGTAGCTAGGGGTCTGCCTGCTTAGGTCAATTCGGGAGGCGATTCAGTCGGTGTTGCCGATACCATAAAGGCTATGCGGAATTGGATTGAGGCGTTTCGAGGGCGAGGTCTGAGCAAACGTGCGAAGTCAGCCGTTACAACATCACGACGCAAGACTCTCTTGAACCCAGATCTTCAACATCAATTCGAGGAATTTGGATTTGTCGTGGTCGATCTCATTGATCACACAACGGTTTCGGTCCTTCGGGAGCGTTACGACTCTATGGATCACGAGCAGAGAACTCAGTTCGATTGGGTAGATGGGTTCGATACGTCCATTTACGATCAGCGGCCCGAGTACCGAGCTCAAGTGTTCGAGGTGATGGAAGAACTCATCACCCCTGCCTTGTCGAGCGTGCTTGACGATTATCGACTCATGTTTGCAAATTTTATTGTCAAATACCCGAATTCAGACTGGGTTCCCCCGCACGTTGATTGGACTTTCCTCGATGAACAACAGTTCAGCTCAGTCACCGTCTGGTGCCCACTAGTCGATACCAACGCCGCAAATGGAACCCTTGGAGTGGTGTCTGGATCGCATCGACGAATCGACTTTCTGCGGCCCTCTAATGTTCCGACCTACGAGCGTTGCGAGCTAGCAGTCGCCGACATAGAGGACCGACCTGTTATCTCTGTAAAGGCTGGACAAGCAATCATTATGGATAACCGGGTAGTGCACTTTTCACCGCCGAACACTACTGAGAGCAACCGGATAGCAGTGGGTTGTGTGGTTGGGCCTTCAGAAGCCGAGCTTCACCACTACTGGATGAATGAAGATGCCGAGTTGATGCAATTCCATATCGACCGATCATTTTACTTGAGCTACGTCATCGGCAATTCGCCAACTACAGCTGGCGGTGTACTGGGCGCGACTGTGGTTCAGTAATGCACACCGTGTATCAAGAAGTCCCCAAGAGTTATTGAGCAGGTCTGGAGCACGATGAATACACCTGTGTACGAAGGTTTCGAACGTCAAGATGATGGCCGGATCAAGCCACGCAGCATCTTCAACGATGCTGCACTTGATGCTGCGTTTTGGGCAGACGGGTTTGTCAAGGTACCGCTGCTGACCGAAATTGAGCTAAGCAACCTTCGAGAAGAATTTGCCGAACTCAGACCCGCCGACAACTTCGATCCTCGCAATCTAGAAAACCCGCGTTGTGATTACCACTGCACCTTTCTTGATCCCAATCTTGAATATAGGAAACGGTCTGATCATCTTGTGCGCAGCACCATGGGAGCGCAGATCAAGTCAGTGCTACCGGGCTATCGGATCCTTACGAGCAACATCTATGCCAAACCTCCAGGGACAGGACGCTTTGAGATCCATCAAAACTGGCCGACTATCGAAGATATTGACGTTCCAACAGTCACCGTGTGGGCACCGCTTCAAGACACGGGGTTAACGAACGGGACGCTGCGAGTCGTTCCTGGCGGCCATCGAATCTTCCCCGACATTGCAGCGGCAACCTCTGACCGATTCTTTGACGAGTTTGAAACTGAACTCATTGAGAATTACCTCAAACCACTCGATGTAGCTGCAGGTGAAGCTCTCATTTTTGATGACTCCCTATTGCACTGGTCTAGCGACAACTTGTCTGAAAGTCCGCGAATCACCTTTCAAATTGAGATGGTTCCTCAAGATGCCCAAACAGTTCTATGGATTCGTAATGCCGAAGATGCCACTCTGTTTGACCTGTGGGAGGCCGACACTAACTTCTGGCTCGAATACGACATGGAGTCGGTGTTGGGAAGACCTGAGGGCTTGAAGTTTTTGGGGACTCGACCAAACCCGAATCAATATCTCAGCTTGGAAGGGTTCGATGCCAGTATGCAACGGGCAGACGAAATCCGTAGAGCGAAGTACGTCCTCGATTAACTCCGTTTTGTCTTGGGGGGGGCCCCCGATTTGGGGGGCAAAACGGGTTTTTAGGGGGGAGTACTTCGGTTTGGCTAGCGGAGGGAGACGCTTGGCCCGATTCGGGCTAGGTCTTTTGCCGTATCGCGAATCGACTTGAACGAAGACAGCGTCGAAGTTCCCACGGAGCGCGGGAAGTAATCCACCCCGATTTGCTGCAGCGTTGCGCCGCTCCGCATAGCTCGGGCGAGCAGTTCAGCATCAAAAAACAGGGAGTTGCTTTCTGGCAAGCAGCCAATAACGGCTTGCCTTCTGAGGAGTTTGGCTGCAAAGTTGACATCTCGCACGTTCAGCCCGGTCACGACTCGCACTGCGGTGTTGTACACAGTTGACAACACCTCACGCCGGATTCCTTCGCCCGTACGGTCAAGGCGATAGCAAGAGACAATATCTGCGTGATGTAGTTCAGTTGCACGAAATGCACGCTCGCAAATCAGCGGATCAACAGGCAGATCTGAATCGGTATAAAAAATCCATTCGGCCTGAGCTTCGCTAAAACCTGTGCGGAGTGCTCCACCTAGGCCCAAGTTGGAACTGTGATGCACCACCCTCAGGCGAGGGTGGTGTTGGGACAGATCATTGAGCAACTGAGCTGTTGCATCGGTGCTGCCATCGTTGACAGCCAAAATCTCTACGCTCGATACCGTCGCTGCGGCGAGTAGCTCAGTTGCAGCATCGTCGACTACCTGAATTGTACGCTCAGCGCCCTCAGCTTCGTTCCAAAACGGAAGTACGAAGCTCAGGCTCCTCAAGGTGTCACTCACAGCTACAGACGGTACTACTGCGCTGTTGAACTCAAGCCATCATCGGATCAGGCGTCTATTTGGTATCCTGAAAGAATGAAAGCACTCGTTACTGGTGGGGCAGGATTCATTGGGTCCCACCTTGTGGATGCCCTTGTGGCTCGCGGTATTGAGTGCACTGTCCTTGATGACCTCAGCCGAGGCTCTCTGGCAAACCTCTCGCATCATGGAGACCAAGTCGCCTTTGTTGAGGGTTCTGTTACCGACCGTGATCTTGTTGAAGATCTTGCCCCCGACTTTGACACTATTTTTCACTTAGCCTCGGTTGTAGGCGTCAGGTCTACTGTTGCTCATCCAGCGAGAGTTATTGAGGTAGCGATTGCAGGAACATCGAATCTCATCTCTGCTGCCAACCCAGATGCTTCCCTACTTGTGGCTTCAAGTTCCGAAATTTATGGGCGCTCCACCGCCACTCCGTTTGATGAACAGACTCCTGGATTGCTCGGCCCGCCGATGGCCGCAAGATGGAGCTACGCCCATGCCAAAGCCTGCGTAGAGCACCTTGCATTCGCTGCAGGAGTTTCTCGACGTAGACCGCCTGCTGCAATTCGTTATTTCAATGTCTATGGCCCTCGAATGCCACAAAAAATTGATCCATCAGTCATCACTTTGTTCTTTGATGCCGCACGGGAAGGCAGCGACCTTGTGCTGTACGGAGACGGATCTCAAACACGCAGCTTTGTCTACGTTCAGGATGCAGTAGAAGGAACTATCGCAGCTAGTGAGCACGGGGCAGGGCAGGTGATCAACCTAGGCGGACCACAGGAAACCAGTATTTGTGATCTGGCAGCTCAGATCCTCGGCGTGACAGGTTCCTCATCAAAGTTGGTGAGTGTTGCGCTTCCTACTGACTTGGGACTGACCTCAGAGGAGCCG
>JBBDMQ010000422.1:0-9332 GCA_040878245.1 Microthrixaceae bacterium | reverse complement strand
TGGTCTGCAACACTCGCAACTTTGCAGGAAGAGCTCTCTCGTCGGCTTCCCTCTGGCGCAGCAATCGATTCCTAAACCAAAAATTGGCTACAGTCCTTTGCCGAGGGCCGGTAGCTCAGTCGGTTAGAGCAGGCGACTCATAATCGCTCGGTCGTGGGTTCGATCCCCACCCGGCCCACTCATTATCTCGATACCCGCTTTGCCGTCATTCGTCGAGCCACACGGGAGCGGAGTCAAGCAAGTAGTTGCTTACCGCCAAGCAGTTCTCGAGCGTGTCGCAGAGTTGCTCCTCGCCGAGGTACACCTGCGACAAACTGACCATGACTCGTGCGACAACGGTCAGCCGCCTTTCCGAGGGATCGGTAACAGAGGCGAATGAATCAACAGCAGATACCTCGACCGGAAGTTCTGGACCACCAATTCCAGCAATCTCGGTAGCAAGTAGCAACAAGTCAGGACAGCGCGGCAGCGGTGGTAAGGACCAAGTAAACGTGAGCGGCAGACTGAACTCGTCCTCTGGGGGTTCATCTTCTGGCAAGGCCAGAACCTGATCCTCAAATCCGAGCATGATTCGTGGATCAATCTCAAGCGTTAAATGAAACTCAAGCGGGCCGCCACAGGCCTCTTCAGGATGCAGGTCGACCTCCCATGCTTGGCGCATGGAGTAGGTCTCTACTAGGTGCCGCTCGTCATGTATATGAAACCCATGATCGGCAGCATGATTCTTGAGATCAGCTACAAATCCAGAGACGTCAAGCAAAGCCACCCCCACAGACTGCCAGCACAATTGCTTTCTAGCTAGTTCGTAACAGTCTGTGTGTTTGCACCGGTAGCCTCTGAGCGTGAATCAAGACGTATTGAGTAACTTGCTGAATTCCACAGCGCTAGCAGTGCAAACAGTTCTACTTAAGGACGCAGCGCAGGGTGAAAAGTCTTGGCGTGAGCGAACAGAGCGACCCGGTCAGTACCGAATTGATCTGGTCGCAGATGAGGCTGCACTGGATGTTTTGCGCTCTGCGGGTGTAGGAATACTCTCCGAGGAGTCTGGTCTTGAGGACCCTGGCAACGACATGATTATCGTCGTTGATCCAGTAGATGGGTCGACGAATGCAAGCCGAGGTATTCCTTGGTATGCGATCAGCTTGTGTGCGATCGAAGCGGGGGAGTTGCGCTCTGCGCTCGTGATGAATTTAGCAACTGGTACTCGTTATGAGGCAGTAAGCGGGCAGGGAGCTAGTAGGAATGGTCAGCCAATCACCCCGTCTGCTGTGACGAGCATCGATGACGCAATGCTGGTTCTCAATGGGTATAGCCCGAAGTACCTGCACTGGAGGCAATACCGAGCGCTCGGCGCAACAGCGCTTGATCTCTGCAGCGTTGCAGATGGAACATTCGATGGCTCGATGGACTGCACCGACAGCAAGTTGGGCCCGTGGGACTACATGGGAGCGTTGTTAGTACTGCAAGAGGTTGGTGCATATATTGCTGACGCTCAGGGCAGAGAACTAGTAGTTCTTGATCCATCAGCCCGCCGAACGCCTGTGGCTGCAGGATCAAGAGAACTCTTTGAGACTCTGCTGAATAATCGCCAGATACTAGGTAGCTGGTGAGAGAGACTCAGGTGAGTTCAGTTCCCACTCAGACCTCTATGGTTAGTAGGTGAGGCAAAAATGAAGCATCGCATCCACCTTATGCTGCTCAGAGTTTTTGGTGCTCTGCCTCGTCGTGTCCGAAGAATTCTGGTGCGACTCGGATCACCGAAGTACACCGTGGGGGCCATTTGTATTGTGCATCGCGAAGATGGACGGATTCTGTTGGTCAAGCAGAGCTACGGCACACGGTGGGGAACGCCTGGCGGTCTTGCAAAGCGGCATGAGTTCCCCCAGGACGCTGCGGTTCGAGAAACCAAAGAGGAAGTCAATCTTCGGATTGTTCTAGTGAGCGAGGCTGTGGTCGTTGTTGAGCCAATTCCGCATCGTGTTGATGTGGTGTATCTGGCCAAAGCTGCACAACCTGAATTCCTTCAAGATGTTCGGCCTTCCTCGCCAGAAATTGAGAAGGCTGAGTGGTTCAACTTGAGCGAGCTACCAGAGATGCAAGTCGAGACTGTTGCAGCTCTTCTGGCACTCAGTCGCAGCGGCGTGTTGGATCTGTCAGCCACGCAACTGCTGGAATGACCTGCAGTAGCAGCTAAATATTTACTCCTCGGGTAAGCGGGTAATATAGCTATGAGGGCGCGTAGCTCAGTTGGTTAGAGCACCTGGTTTACATCCAGGGTGTCGGGGGTTCGATTCCCTCCGCGCCCACTCGTTTTGTTGGCACATGAAGTACGAAGCATCGGGGAGTTCCTCGAAGCTTGTAGAGGCGCTAACTGCTGGCTTCAGTCCCGATATTTGGAGGTACGCAGTAATGAGCCAGAGTGCAGTACCAAGCCATTCGGCCGAGCAGATAGACCGATTGATCGGCGTGTACGACGCAGATGGGACCTTGCAAGGGGAGCTCGCCTATTGGGTTGGGGCTCGTCTTGGGCGAGCACATTGCTCGCTCTGTGAGATTACCCACGGCCTAGTCCGAGAGCGTGCTGACTGGAAATCATGCAAGGAGGGGCTGGATGTTCCTTTCGACACCTTCCACC
This sequence comes from Microthrixaceae bacterium, assembly GCA_040878245.1. Lineage (GTDB taxonomy): Bacteria > Actinomycetota > Acidimicrobiia > Acidimicrobiales > Microtrichaceae > IMCC26207. The sequence continues at coordinate 6,697 of JBBDMQ010000422.1, read as the reverse complement.
GAAACGATCAGCCGCCTTCTGTTCGTGTAGCTGCAAATAACATAGCTCCGGTAGTGGTGGCGCAGAGCTCTGCAGGCATCACGGTGTTGCTCGGGCCAGAAGAACTCGACTCTTGTGCTGGGTCAGTCGATTCGCTGATGAGCGCAATTGAGGATGCGGTTCTGCGAGAAGGTCTCGAGTGGAAAAATCCCTGATCTGGCAATGATTCAGTTCTGAAGCACACTGGCGTGGACTTCAGTTGAAGCGGTTTCGCAGGGTGCTGACACCACTGCCAGTGAGCTGCTCTAACGCTTCGGATCGGCCCGTCATGGCTAGGAGCAGCAGCGCTGCTGGGCCTTGAACAAGCTCCCCGTCATCAAGGGACCACTCAATATCGGTTGCCTCAAAGCGAAGCCCGTCGGTCAACTCGGCGCAGTTGAGGACAGGCTGACGGCCGTAGCGGCTGAGCGTGAATCGAGTATTCGATTTTCTTCGATACTGCATGTACTCGAGTCCGACAACAAAATGTTCAACAGGTATGTTCACTGACTGATCTAACGCCAATTCAATGTCTGCAATATGAGTAACAAGTTCGCCAAGAACCCCCAGAGGTCTGAGTCCTGGCGGTGTGGTTTGAGCTGTAGCGGTGCCTCTGAGAGTTGCTGCAATCTCATTATCTGACAGGCGGAGGTGTGTCTCTGAAATAGTTCGACTCGAAGCCCGCTCAATGTTCAAACCGCTGACTAAGTATTTCCAAGTGAGCTCCCATTTCGAGTTTGTTGCCATGCTCAGCAGGTGAGCTGCAACATCACTCACCGTCCATTCAGTGCATAGCGTCTTCTTCGCGAGGTCCTCAGCGGAGAGCTGCGAAAGAAAGTCAGCCAAAACCACACGATCTGCCCTCGTCCATTCCCAGACTTCTTCCTCCTGGTACTGAACACGTAACTGTTTGGTGGCCATAAGTTTGGTGACCCTACTTGCCTCTCGCCGCTACTGTTCGGATATTGTGCGCATTCGGTCTTGAGCAGGCTTGTGTAACTCTCAGCAGACTTGCGACCGATTCAGGAAGTCAAAGGATATAAGCCGCAAGAAGAGCGGTGAAGGAGCTACGAATATGACGGTTGGGTGGTTGACTCCCCAAGCAGAGGTCCGAGGTGTCCCGCATAAAGGGCAAGGCGTATTTGCAGTCACCAGAATTCTGGCCGGGCAGACAGTTGCAGCTTTCGGTGGCCATATCGTCACCAGCGATCAGCTTCAAGAACTGCCGCGTTGGCAACAAGAGAGATCTTTGCAGTTAGATCATCAATTGTTTCTGACCACCACGGAACGCAATGATCCGGCGGACTTTATTAATCACAGCTGTCAGGCCAACTGCGGATTTTTGGGGTCAAACTTGTTGAGGGCGATGGTTGAAATTCAGGTGGGTGAGGAACTCAGCTTTGACTACGCAATGTCCGACTCTGCGCCATATGACGAGTTTGAATGCCACTGCGGAGCCTCTATTTGTCGAGGCGATGTGCAAGCGGATGCATGGAAATCCCCAGAGCTTCAGCAGCAGTACAACGGATTTTTCAGCGCTTATCTTCAAGATCAAATTGGCAACGAACAGAACAGTCTTTAGTTGCTGCCGAAAGCCTGAATATTCATAGTGCGTGAAAACAGCTAGATCATGAAAACAGCTAGATCATGAAAACGTGAATAAATCAGCTGTCCTCATAGAACTGCGAGTACCAGCGTCGGAATTCGGCGATATGGCCGTCAGCCTTAATGAGGAGCGGCTGAGTAAGGAAAACTTTGTCTCGCCAGATGGGCACATCCGCTTCTAGGCCAAACTCGCCTGTCACCCCAGCGACTAGTTCGTCTGCCATCTCTGCAACGGATCCCTTAAAGAAGAAGTGCCAGTGAAGGCGGCAGTGCTGGCGATCTATTGGAGTGGTGGTCGTAAACACTGTCATCAAATCTGGAAGACGCAGCAAAGCAATGCCTGGCCCCCAAGTGTGGCGGTCAAATTCGCTGCCATCGGGGAGTTGTTCAACCACGGTTGAAAAAGGCCCATCCATCATAAATCTTGAGGTGTTCGTTGGAATGCCCTCACGACGATGAACAAATTTGAGATGGGCGTAGTCGACATTGTTTTCGGCCATCTCTTGTAGTGCGGCAACTAACTCAAACTGCCAGACAAGCGCATCTGACCATTCAGGATCTTCTACTTCGCTCACTCTGGGAATTTTGTAACTCGGCGGAAGTTGACTGGAGTGGTACCAAAAGAAAACAAACCCGTCTTGTTCGCATACTGGGTAGGTGGGTACGCAGGCCTTTGCGGGAATTCGACCTTCGCTATACGGAATGTTGACGCATGCGCCCCCGGAGTCATATTCCCACCCGTGATACGGGCAATGAATGGAGTCTTCAGAGATCCAGCCCCCGCCAAGGTGGGCCCCTAGGTGGGGGCAATGTGCATCCATTACGACTGCATTGCCGGACTCACCTCGATACACCACTAGCTCTTTACCAACTGCAATCACCGAATGAATCTGGCCTGCGACAAGTTCATGGCTACCGACAATGGCATACCAACCATTTGGGATAGGTGGAGGCTCTGGTCGATCTGGCAGCGAATATTTGAATGGCCGTGGCTGCTCAGCGCTTGCTGCGAGGGGGCCATCTGTGACTTGTTTTTGGTGGGTGCGATCGGTGAAAACCTGTGGCATTACCGTGCTGCGAAGAGCCTGAGTCAGTGAGTTGACATTGAGCGTCTGGCCGTCTCTGTTGGCGGTTTGATTAGTCTCGGTTGAGTCGTTCTGATTGTTCATAAATGTGGCCGTTCAGTGGGGTCATGCAGTGGGGTGAGTGAGTGGGGTGAGTGAGTCGGCAGGTTGTGCGATGGATTCAGGTTGCGGGTTCTGCGTATGACTTCATCTCAAGGTGTTCTTCGAACCCTGCGAGCCCCATCTCTCTGCCAAGTCCTGATTGTTTGTATCCGCCAAATGGAACATCGGGCGCGTACCAGATTCCTCCATTGATTGACATAGTTCCGGTACGGATTCGCTTTGCAACTGCGAGCGCATGAGCAGGATCATCCGAGAAGATGGCACCAGACAAGCCATACATGGAGTCGTTCGCAATTGAGACTGCTTCTTCGTCGCCCTCATAGGGAATAGCTACAAGCACAGGGCCAAAGATTTCTTCTTGTGCAGCAGTCATGTCATTGGTCACTGCAGCGAGCAAGGTTGGTTCGTAAAAGAAACCATTCTTTAGTTCTCGGGCCGTTTGCCGCCGCATACAACTGTTGCGCCTTGGTCAATCGCCCCTTGAACATAACCCTCAACACGATCACGTTGCGCGGCAGTAATCAGGGGGCCCATTACCGTGGCTGAATCAGCTGGGTCACCAACAGTGATGGTGGCCATCATTGACGCAATGAGTTCTACGCCCTCTTCATATCTGGCACGTGGGAGGAGTACCCGAGTTGTCAGTGCGCAGCCTTGGCCTGCAACCACTCCGGTTCCGATGGCTGCGAATGCTGCAGCTAGTCCCATATCGGCTAGGTCATCCAAGATGAGGTGAACTGACTTGCCCCCCAGCTCCAAAAACACTTTGGTCAGGTTTTCTGAGGCTGCTGCCATGATTTTTCGGCCGGTCTCGGTTGAGCCAGTAAAGCTGATCAGATCAACTCGTGGGTCTGTGGTCAGAAAACTCCCAAACTTTTTGTCTGCAGCAGTCACGACATTGAGAACTCCTGCTGGCAAATCAGTGTGTTCAGCGAAAAGCTGCCCAAGGGCCAGACCGGTCCAAGGTGTTTCGGGAGCGGGTTTCAACACGACGGTGCAACCTGCAGCTAGAGCTGGAACAACCTTGGCAATATTGATGTGATTTGGAACATTCCATGGAGTGATAGCAGCCACTACACCTATTGGCTCGCGTTCAATCCATCGGCGCGCCGGACCCCCCATGGTGTCTCGAAGACCTAGGTCAGTTGTCCACTTATACGACTCGGCAAGGTTGGCAAAAAACTCCACAATGGCTAGCGGCTCATGCACCTGAACCGTTGCGCAGGAGCCGAGCGGTGCGCCGACCTCGGTAACGGTGATCTCGGTAAGTTGGTCTTCATGTGCATGCAGGGCTTCATCAAGCTGGCGGAGTACTCGAACTCGTAGAGCGACATTATGCGCCCAGTCTGTTTCATCGAAAGCCCGACGCGCCGCAGCTAGTGCTTGTTCCCCGTCTGCAGCAGTGGCATCGGGAGCAGTTCCTGCAATCTGCCCGGTGCTCGGATTGATGTTGTCAAAAGTTCTGTCACCGGTGGCATTGCGTAGTTGGCCGTCGATGAGAAGTCGGTGGCCCGAAGTGAGCGAACTCATGGTCTATTCCCCGTCTCTGATGTCTTGAGTGCGGTCCTGCGAGTTGCTTTGTTGGGACAGAAGTGAGTGACGAACAGGTACTCGCATCATCGAGAAGTCTGCAGCAGCGATGATGTGATCAACCTCGTCGTAGACCTTGCATTCGATCACGATGAGTTGGCTGCCGATGCGAACAACATCCGCTTTGGCTACAACTTGGTCGGTTGTTGGGCGGCCTAGGTATCGAATATGCATATCTGCGGTGACAAGAGACTCTTTTTCTGGGTCGAAGTCAGTTGCCCGAGCAGCAGCTAAGGCGCAGGCCAGGTCAACCATGGTTGCGATAGCTCCACCATGGAGATTAGCCGTGAAGCCAAATGCTGGGGGTAACACTGGCATGACAACCTCTGCGTGCTGAGAGCCTTTTTCTGGGTAGGCCCAGGTGAGGCCCAAAAGGGCATGCAGCGGAATCTCACCGGCTTGAGACCGGCGCTCTTCAGAAGCCTCGCTGATAGAAGTGGACTCTGACACGGGATGCTCCAAGCAAAAAGTTGTTCTGCTTGAGAGCTTATTAGTTGCTGGCAGCTAACCGTTTAACGACGGTGGGCGCTGAGCTGAAGGTGGCTGAAGAGCAGCGCTAAAGACGGCGGCAACTTCAGTGGCGTATCCGGTAGTTGCACTGCTTCCAAGCTGCACCACCGACATCAGCAATGCCAGCATGATTGCCACGATGCCATTGGCCATCTCTAGGGGGTCAATGTCTATGCGCACGGTTCCATCGACTTGTTCAACTCTCAGGCGATCAGCGCAGGCTGCCCGCAGTTCTTGAAGTGCTGGAATCTCCAACACGCGTTCTGTGACCTCGGGTTCAAGGCCGCCAAGAAGACGTCGCGCCAAGGGGTGCTGTGTGGATGTCTCTACCAAGGTGAAGAACAAGCGCTGTTGCCAATTCGCCACAATCGGTTGTTCCTCCTCTCTGGGATCACTCACCCAAACCAAACCTGTTCGTATGTGAGCAGCGGCATCTTGGTCGACTGCAGCTAAGAACAGCGCCTCTTTGTTTTTAAAGTATGCGTAGGTGATCGTGTTACCTACGCCTGCGTCTCGAGCAATATCAGCAATAGAGGCAGATCGGTAGCCTTCACGAGCAAACCGAATGACCGCAGCATCAAGAATTGCTTGTCGGGTCTGCTCGCCTTTGGTGATGTTCGACTCGGCGATGAGGATATTCACAATGCTTGAGTCTAACAGGAAATTGAGTAATTGACCGAAGTACTCAAATCCTCTAGATTTGGGCACTCAACGAGGTAGTCCTCTGTCTCCCTCCTGAACTCGTGGAACTCGCGTAAGCGATTTGCCAGCAAAGGCTTTGAACCATATGGAATATCTTGACGTCCTAATAGTTGGCGCTGGCATCTCTGGAGTGAGCGCTGCGCACTTTGTAAAGACGGAGTGCCCGTGGGCTAGCTATGCAGTGTTTGAGTCACGAGGGGCCATTGGCGGCACTTGGGACTTATTTCGTTACCCTGGCATCCGCTCTGACTCAGATATGTTCACACTTGGGTTTTCCTTCAGGCCTTGGCAGGGAGAGAAGTCGATAGCGGACGGCGAGTCAATACTTCAGTACATCAAAGACACAGCAGCAGAAAAAGGTATTGATCAAAACATCAGGTTTAATCACCGGATTCTCTCTGCTGATTGGTCCTCAACTGATTCCTGTTGGCTTGTCACAGCCGAAAATTCTGTCACTGCTGAGCGGTTTGAGCTGCAAGTTGGGTTTCTCTACTGCTGCACTGGTTACTACCGCTATGACCACGGCTATCAGCCAGAGTTTGCCGGCAGCCAAGATTTTCTGGGTCAAACTATTCACCCTCAACACTGGCCGGAAGACTTGGACTACGCAGGCAAAGAGGTTGTGGTTATAGGAAGTGGCGCTACTGCAATCACACTGGTTCCCAACATGGCCCGAACTGCCAAACACGTGACCATGTTGCAACGCTCTCCGACCTACATCGCCACACTCCCTGCAGAAAATCCAATCGCCAATGCTTTACGGAAGTATTTGCCGCAACGGATCTCTGGGCCAACCATCCGGTGGATGTTGGCTTTACAAACCCAAGCCTTCTACACGCTCAGTAAACGTCGCCCTGAGTTCGTCAAAAAGACTCTGCTGAAGGAAGTTGCGAAGCGTCTACCCGAGGGTTACGACGTGAATAAGGACTTTGCGCCGAGCTACAAACCATGGGATCAGAGAGTATGCGTTGCTCCAAATGGCGACTTGTTCCGGGCGATGCGAGCAGGCTCGGCCGAGGTTGTAACCGAGACCATTGACTGCTTTACTCAGACTGGAGTGCGCCTGAGTTCTGGAACGGAACTAC
>JBBDMQ010000421.1:0-9371 GCA_040878245.1 Microthrixaceae bacterium | reverse complement strand
GTTGGGGCTTGAGACTTCTTGAGCTTGTTGCACTGTCGGTTCGCTTTGGTGGTCACCTTTCAGTGAGCGATGTATCGCTCAGAGTCGAAGGTGGGCATGTCAGCGGTCTGATTGGGCCGAATGGTGCAGGAAAGACAACCACCTTTAATGCGATTTGCGGTGTCGTTGCTCCCTCCTCGGGTCGAGTCAGCTTGGGTGGAAAAGATATCTCCAAGGTGGGGACTCATAAGAGGGCACGATTAGGCATTGGCAGAACCTTTCAGCGGTTAGAAGTGTTTTCCTCTCTGACGGTTCGAGAGAACATCCAAGTCGGTCTCGAGATCCGGCGTAGCTGGTCACGCCGTTCAGCGGTTCTGCCCCAATATCTCGCCGACGGAGGAGATCCAAAGCCCGAAGAAGAGATCAACATGATTCTTGATCGCCTAGATCTTGGGTCACTCTCAGATCAGCCTGTTGGAGCACTTTCTACTGGACATGCTCGCCTAGTGGAACTCGGACGTGCACTTGCAGCACGCCCATCAATCTTGCTTCTTGATGAGCCTGCCTCTGGCCTCGATGATTCAGAGACCGAGATCTTTGGAGATCTGCTGATCACTCTTGCCGCGAACGGTTTAGGGATTCTTTTAGTGGAGCATGATGTAGCGCTGGTGATGCGAGTATGCACGAAACTGTCGGTGCTCGACTTCGGTCAGGTGATTGCATCGGGAACCCCTGATGAGGTTCGCTCAAATGAGGCAGTGCTCGCCGCATATTTGGGGACTGCCCCAGCATCAGATACTGCTGAGTATGCAGGAACTGACCAGCGGCCGGCCGCAGAAGGTGCACTGTCATGAGTGACTCTCTGAGAAATGAGTCGCCAGGGAGTGAGTCCGAACCGCTACTCGAACTGCGTGGCATCCGGGCGGCCTATGGAACGATCGAGGTTCTGCACGGGGTAGACCTGCAAGTCCATGCAGGAACAGTGGTTGCTTTGCTCGGACCAAACGGGGCGGGCAAAAGCACAACCTTGCAAGTGGCATGTGGGCTCATGAAGCCCAGTTCCGGTTCGGTTTTGTTAGCGGGCCGGGATGTCACAGGGGTGAAGGCCGAAGACCTTGCTCGGTGCGGAGTGACAACCATTCCTGAAGGCAAAGGGATCTTTCCAAATCTGACGGTGCGAGAGAACTTATTGATGGCCACCTATGCCGGTGCATCAATGCGCCAAGTAGAGGCTGTAGCCTACGAGCGCTTTACTCGTCTGAAGGAAAGGCGCTCGCAGCTAGCGGGTACTTTGTCTGGAGGCGAGCAGCAGATGTTGGCAATGGCTCGGGGGCTTGCAGTCGAACCGGCCGTTTTGCTTCTTGATGAGTTATCAATGGGACTTGCGCCGCTTGTAGTTGAAGAGCTCTACGGAATTGTCGGACAGATCGCAAGGTCTGGAACTTCGATTCTGGTTGTAGAGCAGTTTGCCCGCACCGTGCTCGGTGTCGCCGATGTGGCGGCGATCATGGTGAATGGGTTAATCCGCCGGGTGGGAACACCCGACGAAGTTGAACAGGAACTGTCCGCTGCCTATCTGGGTGGGTAACTAATGAATGAAAATGACAATCGAATCGATCAGTTCAAATCAGAGATTGATGGACTGAAACTTAAGGGAAGCTCAAGCGAGGGTGAGAAGCGCCTTCTGATACTGGGCATTGTTTTGCTTGTTGCCGGGGTGCTGCTTGCACTCTTTGGGGCAATTCAAGTCGGGCAGTTTCCCGACTCTCCAGCTGACCAGCGCGCCTATATGGCTCAAGGTTCGTTTCTTGGTTTAGCGCTCATCATTGCTGGCTCGGCACTGTTCGTTCGGTTCTCTCTAGCGCGCTACTTAAGGTTCTGGATGATTCGCATGACCTATGAAAGCCGATCCAACACCGACCGCCTTGTGGATGCAATTGAGCGCGCTGCAGGTCTAGACGACGCAAGCCAGGCAGGAGTCAATCAGCCTGTTGCTTCTCCCGCTCCTCCGGCGCCGGTCCCGACTGCGCAGGCAGTAACTTCAGCGGGGGCGCAACTCACTCCGCCGACTCCGCCGCCATTTCAGTGAACTTATTCACTTCTTCCCAAGTGTCAGAGGGAGAACAGACAGATTTGCCCTATTTCCGCTGCTCTAATAGATTGGGAACGCTTTCACAAGCACCTGTTTGTTCAATGGAAGACCCTCGCTCTTCCTTGATACTGAGCACTTGGTGCCAAAGAAATTTTGACTCTGTTTGATCAACTATGCCTATTGACCTCGCAACCACCACTCATGAGACAACACGTCAGTTGAATCGTTCACACGGTTCTTTTGAGTTGGCCCTTGCTCCGGTTATTCTTGGGTTGTTTGGGTTGTGGCTAGATCGCAGGCTCGGCACGGTACCGGTGTTTCTGATTTTGTTTACTGTCCTTGGGTTTGCCGGTGCAGGAATCAAGATTTATTACACCTACCGCTACCAGATGCAACAACATCAAGCAGATGTGGCTTGGAAGGGGCATGAATCCTCCGAAGCTTTCAGGGCACAGACCAAGGCTCGTGCTCAGAGACTTTCAGTGCCACTTGAGGATGCAACGAATGAGACAGCAGTGAAGCAGTCCTCGATCGACCCAGCAACCTCCGAAAACCTGAACAACTCGAATCGGGCAACGCATGGCTGATCCGATGAACATTCGAATTGAGGGTCCGTCACCCGCCCTTCAGGTTGCAGTGGATCTTGCCCGGAAGAGCGTTTGGCTGATTCCTGTGGTCGTCATTATTTCTGCAGCCTTTTGGGGCTTAGATGGCGTGTTGTCGAGTTTGTACGCACTTGCAATCGTGGTCCTCAACTTTTTGCTTGCCGCCTACATGCTCGCAGTCACAGGTCGAATTAGCGCTGCAGTCATGGCTGCCGCCGCGCTGTTTGGTTTTTTGTTGCGACTTGGGCTCATCTTTCTAGCTGTTCTTCTAGTTCGAAACTCCGCTTGGATTGAGTTACTGCCATTTGGTATTACATTGATCTCTACACATCTTGCCTTGCTGTTCTGGGAGATGCGCTACGTGTCAGCCACTCTGGCATTCCCTGGTCTTAAGCCACAGGCAACCCCAAACCCTTATCTGCCATCTTCGGAGAGCAGCGATCTTTTCCCATCCCACCTCTCATCTAGCGCTTTGGCGCCGGAAAGCAGCGAAATCAGCGGCTTACCGGCGCCAAAGGCCTAGTTAGCTAACGCGCCGTAGAAGGAGCTTTCTTCATGCTCGGTCTTCAGACCCTGATAGGTAATTTAACAAATATGGTATTTCTCGCCTCGGAAGGCGAGGGGGGCGGAGGCGTGCAATTCCCGCCAATCGAAAACATCGTGAAGTGGCCAGCGCTCTTTGGTGAGGGAACTTTCTACGCCTTCAACAAAATTGCGTTGATCTCCATGATCGCCATGATTGTGCCTGCGCTGTTGTTCTACTTCGCTGGTCGCAAAGCGAGTCTTGTGCCAAAGAAGCTTCAGAACCTGATGGAGGTTTCGATCGACTTTGTTGAAAAGCAGGTCGTGCTTCCGGCCATTGGACCCGAAGGCATGCGTTACCTGCCGATGTTGGTGGCAATGGTCTTCTTCATCTGGATTGGCAATCTTTTCGAAGTCATACCTACCTCTCATATGCCCGCTAATGCTCGCATGGCAAACCCGCTCATGCTGGCATTGACGGCATGGGTGATGTTTATTGGTGTAGGCGTGAAACATAACGGTTTGGGCTACTTCAAGACTGCGCTCTTCCCGCCTGGGGTGCCCAAAGCGCTGTACTTGCTTGTTACCCCCATCGAGTTTCTGTCCACATTCTTGATCCGCCCCTTCTCGCTAGCAGTTCGTTTGTTTGCGAATATGCTTGCGGGGCACATTTTGCTGGTCACCTTCTCGGTGCTGTGCATCACCTTGTGGGGATTTACCCCACTTCTAGCAGTAGAACTGCTGTCATTCCCGATGCTGGTGGCGTTTACCGGCTTTGAGTTTATGGTCGCTTTCCTGCAAGCATTCATCTTTGCCCTTCTCACTGCTGTATACATCGGCGGTGCGTTACACCCGGAGCATTAATCCGGACGACTGCTCCTACAGCAGTCTGAATTCAGTAATCAGTAGCAAAGCTCAGCAATTTATAAGTAATAAGAAGAAAACCCCGAAGTACAGATTCACCACAAACAGGAGTTCAACAACATCATGAGCGCACTCGCCCATACAGCAGCAACAGTCCTAGCAGCAACTGACTACACCGCCGCCGAAGCAAAAGGAATAGCCGGCGCCAGTTCTGCCGGTTTCGCCTATGGCCTCGCAGCCATCGGTCCCGGCATTGGCATTGGTTACCTTGTAGGTCAGGCCGTTCAGGCCATGGCTCGCCAGCCCGAGTCCGCCGGACAGGTACAGACCACCATGTTCCTCGGTATTGCCTTCACCGAGGCCCTGGCCTTGATTGGTTTCGTGGTCTTCATTCTCTTGAAGTTCGTCTGAACCACGGCTTGGCCGGTCAGTTCAGTTCATATTCGTCCATCTAACCAATCCGTCTTTGACGGATACCGGAGGAGACCCGGATGCTTGGTTCCTTGGCTGCATCAGCAGCAGAAGTAACAGAAAAAGTAATCAATCCAGTGGTTCCAGATGAGATCGGCGAGATCTTTTGGGGTGCCTTGTGCTTCTTTACCCTGTGGATTTTGCTGCGCTACGTCTGCTTGCCCCCGCTTTTGAAGGTTCGTGCGCAGCGCGACCAACAAGTGCTGGCCGACCAAGAGGCTGCCGCTACGGCAGAAACTCAGGGTGAGCAGGTGAGACGTGACTATGAAGCCACTCTGGCCGAGGCTCGTGCCGAGGCAAATCGTGTTGTCGAGGTTGCACGAGTTGCTTCAGAGCAAGAGCGGTCAAATGCCGTTGCGGTGGCTGAGGCTGAAGCAACAGTCAAACGCCAAGCTGCCATGGCAGAACTTGATGTAGCACGAGTAGAAGCACTGAACCAGATCAGGGGGGATGTGGCAGCAATTGCAATCACAGCGGCATCAAAGGTTGTGCAGGCTGACCTTGATCTGAGTCAGAACCAGTCCGCAATTGATGACTACGTGAACCAAGCCAGCGGAACTCGCTGAGCAGGTTGGAGAACATGATGATAAGCAGTCTTGCGATATTGGCTTCAGAGGGACCTAATAGTTTTTGGCTTCCCTCTGACCTGAATGAGGTCTATTGGGGATCGCTATCGTTCTTTGTGGTGGCCTTTTTATTGGTGAAGTTCGCAAAGGCTCCGGCAGCAAAGTTTCTTTCGGGTCGCATTGAGGGGATCAAGGCAACGCTTGATCAGGCTGAGCAGGCTCGTCTGAGTGCAGAGTCCGATCGCGACAGCATCAAAGCAGCCTTAGCCGACTCAGACGCTGAAGCGGCGAAAATCATTCAGCATGCCCATGCCGACGCCGAGCAACTTGGCCGTGACACCAGCATTCGTGCTGAAAGAGATGCGTTGCAGGTTGCCGAGCGGTCGGCAGCAGACCTAGTAACAACTCAGCAGCAGACGGAGTCTGACCTTGCTGGAGAACTTTCTCGACTTTCGCTCGGTGCAGCCGAACGAGTAGTTGAGTCCTCACTTGATGATGCCACTCAGCAAAGATTGATTCAGGCCTATATCGATCAGGTTGGTAGCCAAAACTAGGTATAACAATGCCGGGGTGCAGTATCAGCAGAGGGCCCCACTCACAGAACACAGAACACAGAACACAAAATACCGAACACCTAAAAATTCAGTTCCGTCAGTCATATTCCAAAGTCCTACCGAGAGCAGAGCGAACGAAAAGATGAGCGATACACGCATCACCGCTTACGCAGACGCTGCCTTTGCCATTGCCCTAGCCGAGGGTGATTTAGCAGAGGTTGAAGACGAGTTGTTTCGACTCGGCCGTGTACTGCAGTCAAGTGACGAGCTTCGAGCAGCCCTCACTGATCAGCACGTTCCAGTGTCACGGCGCCAACAGATTATTGAAGATTTGCTCGAAGGTAAGGCTACTCAGACCACCCTGGCGATCGTTTCCATGATCGTGGGTGCGGGTAGAGCGGCAGATTTGGGCAAAATCGCAGATGAGCTTGTCCAACGCACAGCAAGCAACTCCGGCCAAGCTGTGGCAGAGGTCCGCTCTGCTGTTGCGCTGACCGATGCGCAGCTAGCCGACCTGACTGCTGCACTGAAGGCTCGAACAAATATGGATATCACGATCAAGAACATCGTTGACCCCTCAGTGATGGGTGGTCTTGTCACCCAGATTGGCGACTCGGTTCTTGACGGTTCAGTTCGTACCCGATTGAACCAACTTCGGGATGCCTTCTAAACAAATCTAGATCTCATACTTCTTTCAATGAATCAACAAGTAATAACAGCAAACATTGCGGTAAATAAACCGTTTACCGAATACACCAAACATCGCACCCACACCACGCCGCAGGAGACTTCCCCACATGGCTGAACTCACAATCAACACTGCCGATATCAGCGCAGCAATTAAAAAGAATCTCGAGGGGTTTACCCCTGATGTTTCGCTTACTCAAGTAGGACGCGTACTCGAGGTTGGAGACGGCATTGCGCGGGTTTCGGGCTTGCCCGATGCAGCAGTCAACGAACTTCTTGAGTTTGAGTCCGGACTGCTGGGCCTGGCGCTGAACTTGGACGAAGAGTCAATCGGAGCCGTGGTTCTTGGAGAGGTTGATTCGATTGAAGAGGGCCAGTCGGTCAAGGCAACGGGCAACATTCTGTCTGTGCCAGTTGGCGATGGTCTGCTCGGTCGAGTGGTGAACACACTTGGCGAACCAATAGATGGCAAGGGTCCACTGAGCAACGTTCAGTCTCGACGCATGGAGATCCAGGCCCCGGGCATTATGGGTCGTCAGCCAGTGAAAGAGCCCATGCAGACTGGCATCAAGGCTATTGACTCGCTCATTCCGGTGGGCCGCGGTCAACGAGAACTCATCATTGGCGACCGGAAAACCGGCAAGACCACCGTGGCCATCGACACGATCATCAATCAGCGTGGCTTAGGTGTGAAGTGCATCTATGTGGCAGTAGGGCTCAAGGCCTCAACCGTTGCCCAAACGGTGGCAACTCTTTCAGAGCGTGGTGCACTTGACTACACCGTGGTCGTAGTCGCTCCGGCCTCTGATCCTGCACCCTTCAAGTATCTTGCCCCCTACTCGGGTTGCGCCATGGGCCAGCACTGGATGGATAACGGCGAGCATGCTCTCATTGTTTATGACGACCTGTCGAAGCAGGCCGAGGCGTACCGTCAGGTATCGCTTTTGTTGCGCCGTCCGCCAGGGCGTGAGGCTTACCCAGGCGATGTGTTCTACCTGCATAGCCGCTTGTTAGAGCGTGCTGCGCGACTCAAAGATCAGCCCGGTAAGCCCGGTGGGTCGCTCACTGCGCTTCCGATTATCGAAACTAAAGCGGGAGACGTTTCGGCTTACATTCCCACCAACGTGATTTCAATCACTGATGGTCAGATCTTCTTGCAGGACGACCTCTTTAAGTCGGGTATCCGACCCGCTGTTGATGTTGGTATTTCGGTTTCTCGAGTGGGTTCATCAGCTCAAATCAAGGCCATGAAGAAGGCTGTTGGAACGCTCAAGTCTGATTTGCAGCAGTTCCGCGACCTAGAGGCATTCGCTGCTTTCGGCTCGGACCTTGACGCAGCATCGAAGGCTCAGCTTGAACGCGGTTACCGTCTGACCGAGCTGCTGAAGCAGGGGATTAACTCACCCATGTCAGTCGAGGATCAGTGTGTGGTGCTCTTTGCCGCCACTCGTGGTTACCTTGACAATATCGAAATTGTCGATGTGCTTGGTTATGAGGCCAGCCTTATTGAGTGGTTCCGCACCCGCCATAGTGATGTTCTTGAAGGTATTCGTACCACGGGCGATATTGCAGATGTCGACGGTTTCGAAGCAGCTATCAAAGCCTTTACTGATCAGTTCGTTGCTGCAGTTGCCGATGGCTCAGCCCCAGAAATTGAGATCATCGCCGAAGCCGAGGCCAGCTTGCAAAAGGCGCCAGTTCACCTGCCAGAAGAAGAGATCACTCATCCAGATTCCGCCGATACAGAGCTTCGCTGAAGTTTCGGACGAGCAGGAGTAGGGAGACCCAATGCCGGGTGCACAGGAACGAGTACTTCGCAGGCGTATTGCCAGCGTGCAAAACACCAAGAAAATCACGCGAGCTATGGAGCTCATTGCTGCTACCCGCGTCGTCAAGGCGCAGGTTCGGGCGAACGAAGCTCGACCATATTCCGAACGAATTACCGAAGTCATCCAGGACCTGTCCGCTGCTGGGGCCGAGGCCAATCATCCATTGCTGAGGCCGATAGACAAGGTCGACAAGATTGGTGTTCTCGTGCTCTCTGGTGACCGCGGGCTAGCCGGCGCCTATAACACCAACGTCATTCGCGCTGCCGAACAAGAAATCCAGGATGCACGATCCAAAGGGTTGCAGTACTCGCTCGTAACCGTGGGTCGCAAAGCCGAAAGCTACTTCCGCTTTAGAAACTTTGATATCGAAGCATCCTTTAGCGGTTTCACAGATAGGCCCACCTATGAAGAGGCAGTGGCAATTGCCGCTCGAGTGACCGATCTCTTTGTAAACGGCGGATGCGATCGGATAGATCTGGCCTATACGAGATTTGTCACCATCGGAACTCAAGAGGTTGTGGTTCGACGGTTCCTGCCGTTGCAATCGAAACAAACAATTGCGGCGGCCGGAGATGCTGGCGCCACTGCAGGTTTTGAGTTCGAACCTTCGGCAAACGCAGTACTTGAGTCGCTGTTGCCTCGCTATATCGAGTCTCGAATCTATGCAGCACTACTCGATGCGGCTGCCTCTGAACTTGCCTCTCGACAGCGAGCCATGAAGTCGGCCACAGATAACGCCCAAGAACTCATCATCAAATACACCCGCAAGATGAACCAAGTCCGTCAAGAGGCAATCACCACGGAGATTATGGAAATTATCAGCGGCGCCGAAGCACTAGCAGATGACAAATCTGGCCCAAGTGACCTTCTGCTTGATCACCTCTCTGCCGATCCGTTTCCCAACGTGCTTGATCGCCGCACGCAACATGGTCACCACGAGTCGCCGCGATCATGACTCTATTCAGTAGAAGTGTTTCTCATCC
This sequence comes from Microthrixaceae bacterium, assembly GCA_040878245.1. Lineage (GTDB taxonomy): Bacteria > Actinomycetota > Acidimicrobiia > Acidimicrobiales > Microtrichaceae > IMCC26207. The sequence continues at coordinate 219 of JBBDMQ010000421.1, read as the reverse complement.
GAGAGCTCACTCTCTCGTATCTATATATCCAAAGTATTCAACTACCTGCAGTTCTTTCGAGGAACTGTCACTCAACCCGACCAGGAGATTCTCATGACGGTCACTGAAACCGAACTTAAAGACGGAAAGATTGTTGCAATCGCCGGACCAGTTGTAGATATCGAGTTTCCGCCCGGCGCGCTACCCGAGATCAACACTGCACTTCAGTTCACTATTGGC
>JBBDMQ010000420.1:0-1747 GCA_040878245.1 Microthrixaceae bacterium | reverse complement strand
TCACCAAGACTCGAAGATCATTGTTGATTGTTGTGGCTGAGGTGACTCTTGCGCCTTGGTAATACCAGCTCAGAATGTCGGCGAAAGAACTGCCATTCGCAGCCATCCCTCGTGCACCCCATTGGCTCATGCCAACTGCATGCCCCCAGCCGCCACCAGTGAATGTGAAGGTTGACTCCTGAGCAGATACGGCGGTGGTGTTCGAGCCAATGCCGACAAGTGCAAGCGACACAATCAGCAGCAGCGAACCCAAACTCAGCCTGATTCGCCCTGAGTTCCGCTCACGGTGGGTCGGCTCTAGTTGGGTGCGTTTTTCTAGACGCGGAATAGTCACAGAGAAGAGAATCGACCCAAAAACTCGGCGACTTGAGAACATTTTCATGATGGTGCTGCGCCACAGCCTGAGCAGCCCATTCGAAGAATGGCAGCAGTGCGCCCCAGAGTCGGGGAAATCTGCAGAACTGCTCATGGACTACAGATTACGGCCGATTGTATGGTTCAGCAGGTTTTGTGAGCAGTAGCCTTTGCTGACACGAGTTAGGGATAACTCCGGATGTCAACCAGCCAGTGTGAGAACTAGCCAGAGTGAGAACTAGCCAGAGCGAGAACTAGCCAGAGTGAGAACAAGCGAGCGTGAGTAGTAGCCAGAGCAGTCGAACTGAACCAATCTTTGGCGCGTCACGGCAGCCGCTTTTTGGGTCCCCAAGCGGGTCAGCTGAGGGTGTGAGCCGTGAAGAACCTGCACCGGTCAACCAAGAGGGCTCGCTAGTTGGTCGCCTAGCTGTGATCACTGGCGGTTCCGGCTTGCTTGGAGCTGCCATGGCGGTGGAACTTGCAGAACGTGGGGCTGATATTTGCTTAATGGGCGATGATCCGGTCGAGCTTCGCCAGACGCTCCAGATGCTACGTACCCAGACACATTCAGCCATGCTTCGATGCGACCTCTCCTCTGAATCAGAGGTGCTTTCCGCGGCCGACTTCATTGGCCGCATTGGCAGGCCAGTAGATATTTTGGTTCACGCTGCAGGCTTGCAAGCGCCTTCCACTGTGGCAACCGCAGCTGTGGCAGGTCTGGATGAGCACTATCTATGGAATCTTCGAGGTCCGTATTTACTTACTCAGCAGCTCCTGGCGGATGTAGTAGCTGCTCAGGGTCAAGTTGTGTTCTTTGTTGCCACAGAAACTGACCCGCGTCAGGGTTCGGGCGGAGATGTGCATCACATAATTTCTCAAGCTGCAGTGCAGGCATTTGCTCAAGAGTTGCGAACTGAGACGACCCGCTTAGGGGTGCGCGTATTGGTGGTGGATGCTGTGGCCCAGACTTGGTCCGATTTGTCTACCGAACCTGCTCGTCCAAGCGGCAGGACTGTGGTTGAGTCGTTGGCATATTCGGTTGTTGACACCCTGAGTAGTTCAGAGATGGATGTTACGGAACTTCGAGTTCAGCGCCCTTCTGCCCCGCTGCGGCGGGAGCGGCGATAGATTGCAGCCATGGCTCGGCTATGTGTGCGAACTGGATGCGATCATTTTGCAGAAGCACAGCTGACTTTTGACCCAGTCAATCTTCACGCTTGGATTGATTCCCTTACTTCCGAACCAGGTCCCGCACAGGAACTCTGCGAACGCCACGCTGCACATCTGACCGTTCCACAGGGATGGACTTATGAGGACAGAAGAAATTCGTTGATAGCGGAAGACCCGCCCGAGTCAGAGCCTGAGCCTGAAGTGGTACTGGAGCCTGCGCAAG
>JBBDMQ010000419.1:0-9430 GCA_040878245.1 Microthrixaceae bacterium | reverse complement strand
CATCGCCCCTGTGATTGCCCGATCTGATGCAGGGGCATCGACTGTCAGAGCTGTTGCTGCTGCTGCAAGAGTGAACCCCGGTCTCACGCGTTTGCCGCCCGCCGCAATCAAATGAGTAGCAATCTCAGTCAAGAATGGGTTCTCTGAGCAGACTGAAGCTATAAGTTCAGTCTCTAGTCTCTCGAGATCTTCCGCCATGAATCCCATGACGTGTAAAGGGTTTAGACCTGCCACGCATCAGAACATAGTGGCCAGCCAGTGAATGGCCCATGTCGCGGGCCATAGTTCTTCTTCAGGGCTGAAAGATCCTGCGCTCGGGAACTAGCCGAACCCAGTTCGAATTCCACCAAGCTGTGAGGAGACTTGGGTAATAGAGCAACTTCAGGAGAACCCCGGGAACTTGTTGTCCCTGGACGGCGTTACACTTAACTACATCAATCTTTCTTGGAGGATCCACTGTGTTTGAACGCTTCACTGACCGAGCCCGACGGGTGGTCGTGCTAGCTCAAGAGGAGGCCCGCCTTCTCAACCACAACTACATCGGAACCGAGCACATTCTCCTTGGCCTCATTCATGAGGGCGAGGGGGTTGCTGCAAAGGCTCTGGAGTCGCTAGGCATTTCACTTGAGGCGGTGCGTCAGCAGGTCGAGGAGATCATCGGCCAAGGTGGGTCATCACCTTCTGGTCACATCCCCTTTACCCCTCGAGCCAAAAAAGTTCTTGAGTTGTCGCTTCGAGAGGCCTTGCAGCTTGGCCACAACTACATCGGAACCGAGCACATTCTTCTCGGCCTCATTCGTGAGGGCGAGGGAGTTGCTGCTCAGGTTCTAGTCAAGCTTGGTGCCGATCTTTCGCGTGTCCGTCAGCAGGTCATTCAACTGCTCTCCGGATATCCTGGATCGTCAACCCAACCAGGCGGCGGAGGCGAAAAAGCCGGAGCCAGCACTGGGTCCTCTGGAGATACCCCGTCCGGGTCGCTAGTTCTCGATCAGTTTGGTCGCAACTTCACACAGCTAGCCCGTGATAACAAACTCGATCCAGTTATCGGGCGAGACAAAGAAACCGAGCGCATGATGCAGGTTCTTTCTCGCCGGACGAAGAACAATCCTGTGCTCGTCGGTGAGCCAGGCGTCGGCAAGACCGCCATTGTCGAGGGTCTCGCTCAAGCAATTGCCTCTGATAACGTGCCCGAAACTCTGCAGGGCAAGCAGCTGTACACCCTTGATCTTGGAGCTCTTGTTGCAGGATCTCGCTATCGTGGAGATTTTGAGGAACGCCTGAAGAAGGTACTGAAAGAGATCAAAACCCGCGGAGACATCATCTTGTTCATTGATGAGATCCACACGCTTGTTGGGGCAGGCGCAGCCGAAGGTGCAATCGACGCAGCCTCCATCCTTAAGCCAATGTTGGCTCGCGGGGAACTGCAAACGATTGGTGCAACCACACTGGATGAATACCGGAAGCACTTAGAAAAAGACGCCGCACTCGAGCGTCGTTTCCAAAAAGTGGTTGTAGACGAGCCCTCAGTTGCTCACACCATAGAAATCCTCAAGGGTCTTCGTGAGCGCTACGAGCAGCATCACCGGGTCACCATCACAGACCAGGCACTTGTAGCCGCTGCAAATATGGCCGATCGCTACATTTCCGATCGTTTCCTGCCAGATAAGGCCATCGACCTCATTGATGAGGCAGGCTCGCGTCTTCGGATTCGGCGTATGAAAACTCCGCCTGACTATCGTGAGATAGAGAATGAACTCGCCGATGTCGTGCGCCAAAAGAAAGAGTCTGTTGAGTCTCAGGACTTTGAAGCTGCCGGGCAGTTGAGGGACCGAGAAAAAGACCTCCTTGCAAACAAAGAAGCCAAGGATGTAGAGATGAAAGCTGCCGGAGTCGACCTGTTCGACGAGGTAGACGAAGAGGCAATCGCCGAAGTGTTGTCGCTGTGGACGGGGATTCCTGTTTACAAGCTCACCGAGGAAGAGACTGCCAAGCTTTTGCGCATGGAGGACGAACTTCACCGTCGTGTCATTGGGCAGGAGCAAGCCATCAAGGCTGTGTCTCAGGCAATCCGTCGCACCCGCGCTGGACTCAAGGATCCAAAGCGACCATCTGGTTCGTTCATTTTCCTCGGCCCATCCGGCGTAGGAAAAACCGAGCTTGCCAAGACGCTGGCCGAGTTCCTCTTTGGCGACGAGTCCGCAATGATCAGCCTTGACATGTCTGAGTACATGGAGAAGCACACGGTGAGTCGCCTAGTTGGTTCTCCTCCGGGGTATGTGGGATACGAAGAAGGCGGTCAGTTGACCGAGGCTGTTCGTCGCAAGCCCTTCTCCGTAGTGTTGTTCGACGAGATTGAAAAAGCTCATCCGGATGTGTTCAACACACTGCTTCAGATCCTCGAAGAGGGTCGCCTCACCGATGCTCAGGGCCGGTCGGTCGACTTCCGAAACACTGTCCTCATCATGACCTCAAATCTTGGTACTGCAGATTTACGCAAAGCCAATATTGGCTTTTCAAAGCGTGACGAGGCAGTGACTTATGAGCGCATGAAGGAGAAGGTCAACGATGCTCTCAAGGTGCATTTCCGCCCTGAGTTCCTCAACCGTATTGACGATGTGATTGTCTTCCACGAGCTGTCTAAAGCAGAGGTCACCACCATTGTTGATCTCATGATCAAGCGTGTTGGCATTCAATTAGTGGGCTTGGGCATGGGTCTCGAGGTTTCCCAAGAGGCCAAGTATCTGCTTGCCGATCGAGGCTATGACCCGACTCTGGGAGCTCGGCCGTTGCGTCGTGCAATACAGCGCCTCGTCGAGGACCCAGTCTCTGAACGCTTGTTGTATAAAGAGTTCGTGGCTGGCCAGACCATCATGGTCGACGTTGCACCAGATCCCGACGCTCCGGGTGAGCAGATCTTCACCTTCACGGGCGTCGAGGGGTTCACTCCACCGTCAATCGAAGAACTCGCAGTCACCACCGGCGAGTAGCGCACTACTCAAGGTCTGTGCTTGCGAAAATTGAGTTCTGGGCATCAATCCCTCTGTGAGGGGCGCGCTAACCTTGCTCTTTGTGCGCTCGCTCTGGCTCTTCTTACTAGGTGCATCTGCTGTGTTACTCCTAGCAAGTTGTCAGATGGAGTCCGTAGTCGAAATCATTGTCGAAGAGGGCGGGTCTGGGACCGTCAACGTCACTGTCCGCCTAGATGCTGAAGCTGCTCAAAAACTCGGCGATCCCGTCACTGCGGTTCGTCTGGAAGATCTTGCGGCTGCCGGATGGTCTGTCGATGCGCCCAAGCAACTGACCGAAGGCCCGAAGCAGGGTGGGCTGAGTTTTGTAGTGCGCAGAAAGTTCGGTTCGCCTGATGAGTTAGCGCTAGTCCTTGCCGAGATCGGTGGCGGACCCGAGCAGCCCAACCCGGTGTTTTCAGATGTTCAACTTGAGCTCAGCGACGGCTTTGCAAAGACGAATTACAAGTTCTCCTCTGTGATCAACCTGACTGGGTCTCTTGAGCAGTTTTCGGACGCTGATCTCACGGCAGTACTCGGTGGTCTCCCACTTGCGCGCACCCCTGAGGAACTGCAGGCCGAAGGCCTGAGGAATCCCGAGGCTGCAACCCTCTCACTCAGAGTTCGCATGCCTGGAAAGCTTGACGAGTCCACCGGCAGGACCGAGGGAAATACTGCAGTTTGGGAGTTCCCAATGAGCGGCGGCACTCCCTCTTCGACCAACATGACCTCAGCCTCTACTGCTACTCAAGCTGCTCCTTTGCGCTTACTCATCGCAGCTATTGCGCTCTTCGTTATTGCTGGCATCTTTGGTTGTGTCGGGTTCCTGCGCCGTAGATCATGACGGGGTGGGTTGACCCAAGGACTTGACCCGGGGCTGTCACTACTGCGTTCTAGGGTTGGGACATGGCGAAAACCCGCACAGTCTTTAGATGCATGTCTTGCGGGGCCGAGGCCCCAAAGTGGTCTGGCAAATGCGCAGGATGCGCAGAGTGGAACACCCTCACCGAGGAACTAGATCTTCCCTCAAGTGTTCTAGGGCTCTCAGACCCGCCAGTACCCCCCGTGCCAATCACTGCAGTTCGTTCCCAAGATGGCCAGCCGGTACCCACCGGAATCCCCGAGGTAGACCGTGTTCTGGGTGGCGGACTCGTACCCGGAAGTGTGACTCTGGTTGGCGGAGAGCCTGGCGTCGGTAAATCGACACTGGTACTCCAACTTATGGGCGCTCGGGCAGCGGCGGGTTCAACAGTTCTCTACATCACTGGTGAAGAGTCCGCAGATCAGGTGCGTCTTCGGGCAGACCGTCTAGGAGCGCTGCAATCAAACTTGTTACTCGCAGCCGAAACCTCGCTGCCGAACGTCATCCACCACATCAATCAGATCCGGCCAGAGATCTGCGTGGTTGATTCGATCCAGACTCTTCATGATCCGGCATATACCTCGGCCCCGGGGTCGGTTACTCAGGTCAGAGAATGTGCCCATCGCCTCGTACAAACCGCAAAGACAACCGGAACTACCGTGCTGCTCGTGGGTCACGTCACAAAAGATGGGCAACTTGCTGGTCCAAGAGTGCTCGAGCATGTTGTAGACACCGTCCTTTCATTCGAGGGCGACCGCCACCATGCGTTGCGTTTGCTGCGGGCACAGAAGCACCGCTTTGGTTCAACTGAAGAACTTGGACTGTTTGCCATGGTCGCCGCAGGCCTTGAGCCAGTACCCGACCCATCTGGGTTGTTCATTGGCGATCGCCGTCCAGGAATCCCTGGCTCTATCGTGACTCCCGCTCTCGAAGGTCACCGGCCGCTACTTGTTGAAGTGCAAACCCTTGTGACCTCCTCGCAGTTGCCGCAGCCCCGCAGGTCATGTCAGGGCTTAGACAGTGGTCGTCTTGCCCTCTTGCTGGCCGTACTCGAACGGCGCGCCGGACTAAGAATTCAGCAACTTGATGTGTATGCGAACGCTGTGGGTGGAGTCAAAGTTGTAGAGCCCGGCGCAGATCTTGCCATCTGTTTGGCCTTGGCTTCCGCAGTAGCCGGAGTACCCATCCCGGCAACAATGGTTGCCTGCGGCGAGGTAGGACTTGGGGGAGAGATCCGCCAAGTCGGTCGAATTGAGCGCCGCGTGGCCGAAGCGGCCAGATTGGGCTTCACCTCTGCCATAGTTCCGCGCTCGGCTCCAGACACCGATGCAGAAATCGAACTCATTCGCGTGCCCTCTCTAGCTGCTGCGTTAGAGATTCTGAGTCTTCACTAGCTCGCACCGTTAGCACCCCGAGCGAAAGCTGCTCAACAATCCGGTGCCGCAAATTGCTGCTCCCACACTAGAATGCGCAAAGTCCCACACCTTCCACCTCTCGGGCTTGCCCCGCAGGTTGATTGGATTGCATGTGGCTGAGCATGGAAGGGATGTGTAGTGAGCAAACGTCAAGATCAGCGCCACAGCGCCGAACTGCTGACTGCTCTAGCTGCAGTTGCCCCCGGGCGTCCCTTGCGAGAAGGTCTTGATCGGATTCTGAAAGCTGGAATGGGCGCACTTATTGTCATTGGGGACGGTCCCGAGGTGCTCAATATTTCCTCTGGCGGATTCTTGATTAATGCCTCCTTTTCTCCTCAGCGGCTGTCAGAGTTGGCCAAGACCGACGGCGCGATTGTGCTCACTCCAGATGCGGATTACATCGCTCGAGCAAATGTGCATCTTGTGCCGAACCCCAACGTGCCCACCGAAGAGACTGGCACTCGTCACAGAACTGCGGAGCGGGTGGCTCGCTCTATTGGAGTCCCCGTGCTCTCTGTATCTGAAGACATGGCAGTGGTGACGGTCTACACAAAAAATGATCGATATCAGCTTGAGCCAATCCCCGCTATCTTGAGTCGCTGCAATCAGGCGCTACAAACTCTTGAGCGCTACAAGGCTCGCCTAGATGAGGGGTCGTCAAACTTGACCTCACTCGAGGTCGAAGACATCGTCACGCTTCGTGATGTTGTCACGCTGCTACAGCGCGCCGAATTAGTGGCGCGTATCTCTCAAGAGATTGAGCAGTACCTCACTGAATTGGGTTCCGACGGTCGGCTCATTGGGTTGCAGCTTCGAGAACTCATGGCCGGGATTGAAGATGAGCGTCGCCTTGTTGTGCGCGATTATTTCCAATCAGATATGCAGTGGAACCTTGAACAAGCCATTGAGACGCTGTCAGATCTTGAAGTTGACGCACTGCTTGATGCCGAAGAAGTGGTTCAGGCCACGCACCTTTCGGGGCAGACCGATGACCTTGATGCAGCAATTGAGCCACGCGGCTACCGGATGTTGTCTCGAATACCGCGTCTTCCTGACGACATCATCGACAGCCTTGTTCAAGAGTTTGGGGCCCTTGACAAACTCTCAAGAGCAACGGTGACAGAACTCACCGCCGTTGACGGAGTAACTGAACATTGGGCAGTAACTATCAAAGATGCACTTGCGCGAATAGCCGAGTCCAGCATCCTTGACCGCTACGCCTGAGCACGGGCTCGGCAACTAGGTTGAGCCCTATGCACATATCTCTACCTTCGGGCACCTCGGCTTATCTTGCACAACCCGAATCCGCTAGCAACGCCCTAGTGATCATCCCAGACATTCTGGGTTTGCGTCCTTTATTCACAGACCTCTGCGATTCGCTATCTGCCCAAACTGGTTGGGCTGTCTGTTGCTTTGAGCCTTTCCCTGGCAAGGCTTTACCCGGGGCTGATGACCCCGAGTTTTTCAAAGCTCGCTCCGAAGCGTTGTTTCAGCGCGTCGATAATCAGTTGCTTGGTGACGCAGTTGCTGCTGCTGATGCCACAGGTTGCAGCAAGGTTGGCTTGACAGGATTTTGTATGGGCGCAATGTACGCGCTCAAGGCATCAAGCTTGGATCGATTTAGCGGCGTAGTTGCTTTCTACGGCATGGTTCATGTGCCTGAAGCTTGGGCTGGTCCCGGGCAAGGCGACCCGTTGATAGAAGTGCAAGCGGCCCGGCCAGGCCAAGTGATGGCAGTCCTTGGTTCACAGGACGCCTACACCCCGGATCAAGATGTTCAAGAACTCCTTCAAGCCGGGGTGCGAGTAGAAAGGTATGAGGGGGCAGATCACGGGTTTGTTCACGACCCATCAAGACCCACTCACCGGGCCGAGGATGCTGCAGACGCTTGGAAGAAAGCTCTTGAGTTTCTGAGCCCTTGAACTCTTGACTAGCTAACGGGAGCGAATCTCTAATTCTCGCCGCTTGAGGATTTTGTAGGAGCGATCGTTCTGTTCAATCCACCCAAGTTTAAGAAAACTCGCTATTGCCTTATTGACCCGTTCACGAGATGCCCCAACAAGCCCGGCGAGTTCCTCTTGAGTAATGGGAATTTCGAACTCGTCGACATCGCCGGCTAGCTCCAATAAGTGCTTTGCTGTGCGGCCAGTTACATCTAAAAAGAACGAGTCAGCAAGGGCCTCATCAGTGGAGCGGATGCGCTGGCTTAACAATCGAACTACCGACCAGAGCAGTTCCGGCTTGTTTTCCCAAATGCTCTGCAGAACGTCATAAGGAATCCGGATAACCGCCGAGGGCTCAAGTGAGCGCGCCTCTGCCGAGCGGCCTAGGCCATCAAAGAGGCCCATCTCGCCAAATAAGTCACCTCGTTCCATCATCGCAATCATTGATTCGCGACCATCGAAGGATTTATTCGAAATCGCAACCCGACCACTTGTCACGACATAGCACGCATCAGCTTCAATCCCCTCAGCAAATACAACGTCGCTGCGAGTAAGCACGACAGTCTCTGAAGCATCAGCTAGTTGGCGGTGGTCGTCCTCGTCGAATTGGTCGAAGAGTTCAACGCCGCGAAGTAGATCCATATCAGTCACAGCTCTCATCGTACCGATAAAGCGAGCGGCACCTGCTGCAGTACTTCTTTCTGGCCGTCGAGCAGTAAGTTGAGGAGATGCCTGCGCCCTCAAATCCCAAAGATGCTCAGCGTAGAAACCCTGAACTCGGGGCTGATTTAGTCGGTTCGGTCTGGTGTATTTTGCTAGCCGCTGGTTCCGGTCAACGTTTTGGTTCTCTCAAGCAGTTTGATCCTTTAGGGGATGGGCGAGTCATTGATTATGCGGCGGTCACGGCAGCGGCTGTATGCGATGGCGTGGTTGCAGTTTTGCCTGCCGATTCGCTCGCAACCGAAAATGGCGTGGTGCCTGCTGCATCGATGGTTGTGGCTGGTGGCGCAACTCGTTCAGAGTCAGTCCGTGCTGGCCTCATGGCTGTTCCGACCGAAGCCGTAGTTATTTTGGTTCACGATGCGGCACGCCCATTGGCGACTGCTGAACTGTTTACACGTGTGATCGAGACGGTGCGCACTGGTGAAGCAGCCGTAGTGCCAGCGATTCGAGTTGTCGACACAATTCGCTCAGTCGAGGCTGGCAGTTCTGGATCTGGCAGTTCTGGGGCTGGCAGTTCTGTTATTGATCGCGATCTGCTGCGAGCTGTGCAAACTCCGCAAGGTTTTCGGGCTGATTTGCTACGACAAGCGTATGTGGGCAGCAAGGAAGCAACTGACGATGCAGCATTAGTAGAAGCGCTCGGCTACCAGATCACGCTTGTAGATGGCGAGCGAACAAATTTAAAACTCACTGAATTTTCTGATCGGGTTCTAGCTGAAGCATTACTGAGTTCTGTGCGACCCAGCCTGTGACAATTCAATCATGACAAGCACGCAATTGTTAGTGGTGTTCTTAGCCTCTGCGTTGGGTGCTCTGGTAAAGAGCGTCACCGGTTTGGGCTACCCAGTGTTAGCAGTGCCGGTGATCTCGTTGGTACTCGGCATTGAGTCGGCGGTGGTCATCGTGGCTATCCCCAACCTGGCATCAAACATTTTTTTATGTTGGGAAAGCCGAGACGCACGTGATCAGACCAGAGATCTTGGCCGTTTGTGTGGCTTCGGAGTGCTGGGGGCAGTCATCGGAACAATTGCACTTGTTCGCCTACCAGAGGAACCGATGTTGATCCTGTTGGCACTGTCAATCTTTGGTTTTATATTTCAGTTCTTTCGCAAACCCGAGTTAGCTCTCTCTGCAGAGGTAACTCGTCGGTGGTCGCCCGCAGTTGGGTTGCTCGCGGGCGCCATGCAGGGTGCCATTGGTGTGTCAGGACCAATTGTTGCTACGTGGACTCATATCTATCAATTAAGTATTCGGGCTTACATTCATTCCATCACGCTTATTTTTGGAGTCACTGGTGCAGTGCAATTGCTCATCCTGTTGTTGAACGGCCAGATGAGTTCCGCCCGAGTGCTGGGCGCCGTTGTTGCCTCGCTAGCTGTAGCAGTAGTGACGCCGATTGGGTTGCGTCTGCGAGGGCGACTGGCCGGGGATGCATTCCAAAAGCTTGTATTAATCACTCTGCTGGTCTCGGCAGGGGCGTTA
>JBBDMQ010000418.1:0-9553 GCA_040878245.1 Microthrixaceae bacterium | reverse complement strand
ATAGCTGTTGAGGTCAACTTGTCATGTCCAAATCTTGATGGTGGCACGCATCTTTTTGCTCACGATCCTCAGGCAACTGCAGAAGTGTTGGCAGCCTGCTCAGTCATTGGTTTGCCAATGTGGGCGAAGCTCAGTCCCAATACTGATCGTCTTGTCGAGGTTGCGGCTGCGGCACAACAAGCTGGTGCAGAGGCCGTAACTTTAGTTAACACACTTCTTGGCATGATTATCGATACGGAGACTCGTAAGCCCCTATTGGGCGGCGGTGGTGGGGGACTGTCCGGACCGGCGATTCGGCCTGTGGCGGTTCGGGCAATTCACGATGTGCATTGTTCCTTGCCAGATTTACCCATTGTTGGAGTGGGCGGAGTTGCAACTGCAGTTGATGCTGTTGAACTGATGTTGGCAGGGGCCTGCGCCGTTCAGGTAGGAACCGCAAACTTTGTTCGGCCTCGTTCTGTTGAGCAAGTTCAACAAGATCTGAGACACTGGTGCTTCACTCACGGAGTTGTTCGAGTTTCCGAACTCACTGGTGGAGTGGAACACTGATGGTCTCAACTACGTGCACAGGAGTGGACTTGTGAATAGCCAAGATGACCAAGGCGGCGCAGTCGAAGAAAGCGTCCGAAAACGACTTGCGTTAGCACTAGATGTTGATGATTTGGTGGCAGCGCAGCGACTTGCCGTGGCCATGCGCCCTTGGTTTGGCGTTGCCAAGGTTGGTCTTGAGCTATTCAGCGCACACGGACCTGATGCGATTGCATCCCTTCGAGACCTTGGTTACCAAGTATTCCTCGACCTGAAGTTATTTGATATTCCCACCACGGTAAACCGTTCGACTCGGGTACTGGGCTCGCTTGGGGTTGAATATCTCACTTTGCATGCTCTCGGTGGTACCGAGATGCTTACCGCTGGAGTTGAGGGGCTACATGAAGGTGCGGAGCGTGCTGGACTTCGCGCACCAATTGCACTCGCTGTGACTGTGCTCACGAGCGATGACACCGCTCCTCCTCATATTGTCCCCAACCGCGTGCGTTTAGCTTTAGAGAGCGGATGCGAAGGACTGGTTCTTGCCACAGAGGATTTGCAGACTGCAAGAGAGCTTGCTCCACGCCTGAAACGAGTGGTGCCTGGCATTCGCCTGCCAGGCGAGCAGCGCCATGATCAGGCTCGAGCTGCCTCTCCTCAGGAGGCAATTGCAAATGGAGCTGATTTGTTAGTGATTGGACGGGCTGTCACCAACGCCGAGAACCCCACTGCAGCTGCGGCCGCTATTGCTGCTGCGATTTAGTGGGTGAGCTACTACTACAGCTCGGGCTACCGAAAACTCATGAATTCAAATAATCCGGTTGTAAACAGAGGGCCAGAAATAATGATTCGTACTGAAGCGCTCACCTGGGCTGCAAACATTCGTAGCGCAAGGTATCGACTACGAGCTGATCTCGCCTCCGGGCAGTTGGCTCTTGGTGATGTTCTTCAGTTCGCCAAGCAGAATGAAGCCACAGGACTCATCAAGCTGCTCTGGACTCTTGAGTCATTGCCGGGTGCTCGCAAGGTAGCGACACGTCGTCAGCTTGCAGAACTTGGGCTCGCAGAAGGAATGCGTCTCGGAGACCTTGACCAGACAGCTACGAGGACAATCCTTGATAAGTTCGCAGCTCAGGCTGAGTCTCACGTGTCGTCATGAGCGCTGAAATCCAACAACAAGGCGATCTGCCGATTGGTAGCTCTGTGATTGTTATCTCTGGCCCAGGTGGCGTCGGCAAAGGAACGCTCGTCGAGGCGCTCCTAAAACATGATCAGCGACTGTGGGTCAGTAAGTCATGGACAACCAGAGCTCCCCGACGGAACGAGTCGGCCGATGCTTACCACTTTGCGAGTCGTGAAGAGTTCGAGGCTCATATTGCAGCTGACGGATTTCTTGAGTGGACCAAGTTTTTGGATTACCTACAGGGCAGCCCATTGCCTGAACCGCCGGAGGGTAGGGATGTCCTCTTCGAGATTGACGTTCAAGGTGCGGCGAATGTAAAGGAGCGGTACCCCGAATCGCTACTGATTTTTGTGGATGCCCCAAATCGAACTGTGCAAGAGGAGCGTCTGAGGCTTCGTGGTGACAGTGAGGAACGAATCCTTCAGCGGCTCCAGAAGGCTCATGAAGAGATCGAACGAGCCTCAAAGATGGATTTCGTTCACCTCGTAAATGACGATTTACAAACCTCAGTGCTGGAGCTTCAGCACCTTATTGAGCGGCATAGAAGTGCTTGATCTCGTGATCTCTCTCTATTTCTGATAGCATTGTCGGCCGGTTGTTCTTCGGAGAACCGCTGATCATTTCGTTTCCCCACCACACTGTTGGAGTAAAATTTCCCATGGCAGAGCGTCTCGACACAATGATGGATCCTCCAGTAGAGGAACTTCTCCTTCGCAGTGGCAGCAAGTTTTCTTTGGTGACTCTGGCTGCAAAAAGGGCCCGTGAGATCAACTCGTATTACGGCAATCTCAAGGCAAAGACCAGTCTCAATTCGTTTGTGCCACCTCAGGTCACCTCAACTGCACGAACCTCGTTATCAATAGCTTTCGAAGAGATCGACGCAGATATGATCGAGGGAGTTGGTGGCGCCACAGGGCGACCGGTGCCCGGTGCAGATGAACCTGTTGCCTCAGAGGACGAGGTCTGAGCTTCCGCTGACGCGGTTGCTACAGGCACTTCGGGACACTTCTTCATATGAACTCCCTTCAGGGTCAGCGAATTGTTCTCGGGGTCTGCGGTGGAATTGCCGCGTATAAGGCAATTGAGCTTTGTAGGCAGCTGATGGATGCTGGTGCTTTTGTGAGCGTTGTCATGACCCAAAGTTCGCAGGAATTTGTGGGTAAAGCCACGTTCTCAGCGTTATCTTCTGAGCCGGTGTGGACCTCTCTCTTTAATGAACAAGACCCGATTCCGCATACCCGACTAGGGTAGGGAGCAGATCTTGTTGTGGTGGCCCCAGCAACGGCAAGTTTGATTTCTGCATACGCAACTGGGTACTCGCATGACTTGTTAACCAATACTCTGCTCGCTACTAGGGCGCCTGTTCTGGTCTGTCCGGCAATGCATACCGAGATGTGGGATCACCCCGCAGTGCAGGACAACCTTCAACTTCTCAAGAGGCGTGGCGTAGTTATAGTTGATCCTGAGGATGGGCGCTTGGCCGGTGGGGATATTGGATCAGGCCGTCTGGCCTCCACGGAACGGATTTTGACCCAGGTAGAGCACTTGCTCTCCTCTAGTTCCTCCTCGCCGCAAAGAGACTTTTCAGGTCTTAATGTTCTGGTAACTGCTGGCGGAACCCGTGAGCCCATTGACCCGGTTCGCTTTATTGGCAATCGTTCTTCTGGCAAGCAGGGTCATGCTCTGGCTGAAGAGGCACATGCTCGCGGTGCTGTGGTAACGCTCATTACAACTACGCAGCTTCCTACAAGTCCAGCAATCATCAGCGTGGCAGTTGACACTGCTCAACAGATGCACGATGCAGTTATGAGTCGCTCCTCTACTGCAGATGTCATTTTCATGGCGGCAGCCGTAGCCGATTTCACTCCGAGTCAGATTGCTACGCAAAAACTAAAAAAGCGCGATGGCGCCCCAAAGCTTGAACTGCATTCCACGGTTGATATCCTTGCTGCGCTAGGGTCCTGCAAATCAGAGATGCAGACTTTGGTTGGGTTTGCTGCCGAAACCCGGGACGTTCAGTTGAATGCAGAGCAGAAGCTCCGAGAGAAGCATGCAGACCTGTTGGTAGTCAACGATGTTGCAGCCCCGGGGGTCGGTTTTGAATTTGATACAAATGAAGTAGTTATTTTGTCTGCCACAGCCGAACATCAGTTTGTTCCAATGACCGACAAACGTTCTATTGCGGCCGCAGTTCTCGACGCAGTACTCAGCACAAGAATGGCGCAACAGCTTGCGCCCTCATTAGGAGAATAAGAAATGAATAACTGGACGTTTACCTCTGAATCAGTCACCGAAGGTCACCCCGATAAAATGGCTGATCAGATTTCGGATTCGATTTTAGATGCCATCTTGACCGAAGACCCTGACGCACGCGTCGCCTGCGAGACCATGGTCACCACAGGTCTGTGCATCGTTGCTGGTGAGATCACCACGAGCGGCTACGTAGACATCCCGTCTATCGCCCGAGACACCATCTGTGAGATTGGTTATGACCGAGAGAGCTTCGGCTACGACGGGCGTACCTGCGGAGTGATGGTTGCGGTTGATGAGCAGTCTCGAGATATTGCTCAGGGCGTGGATGATTCCGAAGAGGTTCGTTCAGGAACAGCCGGCGAGGAAGATCAGCTCAATAAACAGGGCGCTGGCGACCAAGGAATGATGTTTGGTTACGCAGTTGACGAAACTGATGTATTGATGCCGCTACCAATCCATCTTGCGCATCGTCTCGCAGAGCGGTTGGCAGAGGTTCGCAAGTCTGGTGCCGTGCCGTATCTTCGTCCGGACGGTAAGACGCAGGTGACCTTTGAATACGAAGACAATCGCCCAGTTCGTCTCAAGACAGTTCTGATTTCTACTCAGCACAATGATGGCATTGACCGCGATGCTGACATTCGTCCAGACCTGATTGAACAAGTGATTCGACCAGTTATTCCAGAGGCCTTCGCAGATGACGACTACGAAGTATTTGTTAACCCAACGGGGCGCTTTGTGATTGGAGGCCCCGTCGGAGACGCTGGCCTTACTGGCCGCAAAATCATTGTTGACACCTACGGTGGGTCTGCTCGCCACGGTGGAGGCGCCTTCTCGGGCAAAGACTCCTCAAAGGTCGATCGGTCTGCAGCTTATGCCGCTCGCTGGGTAGCAAAGAATGTTGTTGCCTCTGGTGCTGCAACTCGTTGTGAGGTTCAGGTTGCATATGCAATCGGCATGGCGCATCCAGTATCGATCCTTGTGGAAACCTTTGGGACTGAGACTGTTGACCCGCTACAACTCGAGGTAGCAGTGAAGGATATTTTTGACTTGCGTCCTGGTGCGATTGTTCGAGATCTTGAACTTCGTCGGCCTATATTTCGCAAGACTGCTGCATATGGACACTTTGGAAGAACCGGAGATGGTTTCACTTGGGAGCGCACCGACCGTGTCGATGCTCTCCGCTCAGCGCTCAAGTTATAGAGGCTTCAGCCACTCTCGGACAGCTTTGCGCCCTGATCGGCTTTGTACTGCTCGTTCAGATCATGCAAGCGGGACCTGATGAGAGTTATTCGGGTGCTGCCAGACGTCCCAGCAGTAGATCGCGCCTTTGACTACATCGCTACTGACGAACTCGCTGCGGATCTATGTGTCGGAAAAATGGTACGTATTCCATTCGGCTCTAGGCGAGTTGCAGGTTGGGTACTAGCCCTTGATGTAGAACCACCAGTGGGCGTCAAACTAAGTTCAATCTCGAAGGTCGTTGGCTGTGGCCCTGATCAGAGAATGATCGATATCTGTTACTGGGCTGCATGGCGCTGGAGCGGCAGACTGACTGCGATGTTTCGAGCAGCTTCCCCGAGCCGAGTAGTTACACGACTGCCACCGCTCAAGGTTCGTCCAGCCACCACAGGGCAGGCTCACGAGTTAGCTCAGTCATTGCTGCTACTTGGTGCTGGCACTCATGTTCTGCAAGTCTCACCCACTACAGACCCGCTCGGCGTGGTTGTGGCTGCGGCACGTCTCGGTCAAATCTTGGCCATCCTTCCCAATCCCGCAGACGCAGAGCGTGTAGCGAGAGGCCTGAGGAGCGCTGGGGCTGCAGTTGCGCAGTGGCCAAAGGAGTTTCAGGCTGCAGCAGGTGGGGCAAGCGTTGTTGGAGGGCGCGGCGCTGCGTTTGCTCCTCTGCCGGCTTTGGCGGCAGTGGTAGTCATCGACGAACATGATGAGTTATTACAAAGCGAATCCTCGCCCACTTGGAATGCACGAGAGATTGCTATCCAACGGGCCCATCAAGCCCAGGTACCTTGCTTATTGGTCTCACCCTGTCCCTCCTTAGAGGCGCTCGTTGCTCAACACGTATCCTCGGATACCAGCAATGCCATCACAGTTGAGCGAGAGGTACTCATACCCTCCGAATTAGGGACAAGTGCGCACCTCGCACACAAACCTGTGATGCAGTTGTTGGATTCGAGAACAGTTTTGGAGCCACGTGGGAGGCTGTCTCGGACTGAGGAACGTGCTGGGTGGGCAGCACTCATGGTGATTGATCGCCGAGGCGAAGATACCTCCCGTACTGGGCTCTTTTCCTCCCAACTCGTTGAGATGATTCGACAGACTGCTCGCTCTGGTGAACGGGTTGTCTGTGTCCTCAACAGAACTGGTCGAGCCAGATTGCTCGCATGTCGTAGTTGCGGAACTTTGGCTGAATGCGAACAGTGCAACGCTGCAGTGTTCCAAAATGATGCCGGGTTGTTGGTGTGCTCTCGATGCGAGCAATTTCGCCCTGCCATCTGCTTGGAGTGCGGGTCGCAGGCTCTATCTATCCTGCGAGGTGGGGTGTCACGTGCAGGTGAAGAACTCGAGGCTCTGACTCGTGAGGCAGTTCAAGTGGTAACTGGGGCTACTCCTCAAGAGCTATCTGATCGGGGGAGTAGTCCAGCAAGCGCTTCTGGCAACCGAATCTTTATTGGCACTCAGGCGGTGCTCCATCGGGTGCGTGATGTATCGCTTGTGGCCTTTCTCGATTTTGACCAAGAACTCCTAGCTCCGCGCTATCGCGCATCTGAAGATGCTCTGGGTCTGTTGATGCTCGCATCTCGCCGGGTAGGTGGGCGGGCATCTGAGACAGTGGGCGGGCGGGCATCTGAGACAGTGGGCGGGCGGGGCGGTGGACAAGTAGTCGTGCAGACCAGACGGCCAGATCATGAGGCGCTACAAGCAGCTCTTCAAGCTGAACCCGTGTTGGTGAGCTTGGCAGAGGCACCTCGTCGGGAGCTTCTGGGCTTTCCGCCTGCAGCTAGCATCGCACTAGTCGGTTCTGTTGCAGCGCCAGAATTCCTCAGGCGTGTTGGAGAGCCTGATGGTGTTGAAATCCAACAGTCAGTTGAGGGTCAATGGCTACTGAGATCACGTCAACTTGGCCTACTTCAGCAGGTTCTTCACCAGGTTGATAGGCCTATAGGTCGACTGCAACTTCAGGTAGACCCGGCTCGGATACGAAAGTAGTAATACATCAAATCAGGCAGATTCGAGTTGGGAAACTTTGAGTACTCGGTAACCCTGTCGAGACCTCATTTTTGTAGACGCATAACCTTCGTTCTCTAGCCAGCGACTGAGCGAATCTGCTCCTAGGTGCTTATGCACCACAAGCCAAGCCACACCATCCACCTGACGCAGTCGATCAAGCCAAAATGTCAACAGTGCATGCAACGCAGGTTTTCCAATACGGATAGGTGGGTTGGACACAATTGCAGCAATCTGCAGATCAGCAGGAACCTGTTCTGGGGAGAGGACGTGAAATTCGGTAGTGGCATCTGCGTGTGTCAGAAGATTTTCTTGGCACACCGAACGAGCACGCGAGTTCACGTCAATTGCCCAGATTTCTTGGCTGGGATATCGCTTGGCCATGGTCGTCGCAATTGGTCCATATCCGCAGCCAAGGTCAAGGATCGGACCTAGCGGAAGATCTGTGACCTCCATCAGAAGAATTTTTGTTCCAGGGTCAATTCGATCTGAGGAGAAGATTCCCGAGTCGGCTTGCAAATTGAATGTTAGATCCGGGAGCGAGAGTTGAACGGTGGTCGGCTTCGATTCACTGCTTGGCATATCAGAGAAATAGTGCTGTGCCTGATTCTGGTTGTTGTGTTCGTCGGGCTTGTCGGGTGGCTCCACCCGAGGCACGGTAGTCTGTTTCCCATGGCCTCCCCTTATGCCGTCCGAATTCTTGGCGACCCTGTGCTGCGTCAACGCGCTTCTGAGGTTACAGAGATCGACGGTCGGCTTGCAGCGCTCTGTCAGGTTATGTACCGCACCATGTACGAAGCTCAAGGTGCCGGGCTTGCGGCACCGCAAGTTGGGATCCAAAAGCGTTTTATGGTCTATGACCTAGGAGCAGGTGACGGTCCTCAGGTGCTGATTAATCCTGTCATTACTGAGTCTGGCGGTGAATGCGAGTTTAACGAGGGGTGCTTGTCGGTTCCGGGCTTACGGTTCGACATTCTTCGGCCAAGCAATGTCAACGTTACCGGGCTCAACCTCGAAGGCGCGGAAGTTGAGTTTGAAGCAGATGAATTTTTGGCTCGGTTGATGCAACATGAACTTGACCACCTGAATGGCGTGTTACTCATTGACCACCTTGACGATAATCAGCGCAAAGTAGCGAAGAAGGCGTTGCGCCTGCTCGCCATGAACGGGTCATCAGCAATCGAAGACTCTGACCCTGACTCCGAACGCAACTCGAAGCTAAAATTCGGCCTGTTTCGGTCCAGATAAGTGTTTGATTTGAGCTGCAAAGTCACAGGCTCGTGAAGCTCGTTTATTTTGGTACACCAGATATGGCTGTTGAACCGTTACGAGCGTTGTGTGCTGCGAAGCATGATGTGGTCCTGGTGGTGACTGGCGCAGACACACGTCGTGGCCGAGGTAAGTCAATTTCGCCTTGTGCGGTCAAAGCAGCAGCTCTTGATCTTGGTCTTGAAGTTTCCAATGATCCGCTTGACGTGCTCTCCGTTGATGCCGATTTGGGAGTGGTTGTTGCTTTCGGTCAGATAATTTCCACTCAGCTCCTCGACCATCTCTCAATGGTAAATCTGCATTTCTCGTTGTTACCCCGCTGGAGGGGTGCAGCTCCCGTAGAGCGAGCCATTCTGGCCGGTGATGCTCAGACCGGCGTGTGTCTGATGGAGGTTGCTGAAGGGCTAGACACTGGCGGTATCTACGCCTCAGAGACCGTTGAGATCGATAATCGAATCACTGCTTCTGAACTACGAGAGCGCCTAGTCGCGGTTGGTTCCGGGCTACTCGTGAATGAACTCAATGTTGGGCTCAAGCACCCGAAACCCCAATCCATGCAGGGTGTGACCTACGCCCACAAGCTTCATCCTACTGACTCTCATCTGAACTGGGGTTCCTCGAGTGAAGACCTGCTCCGAGTTGTTCGAGTAGGTAATGCCTGGAGCAGCTTTCGACATAAGAGATTCAAGGTCATCTCAGCAATATCGGCCGATCCTGAACCTTCTGAGCTTGTTTGTGACCCACAGCAGCCACCCCTTACTCCTGGGACAATTATAAATCCGTGCTTAGTCAAGACAGGTGACTCTTGGATTGAGCTGCTTATTGTTCAACCAGAGGGCAAAGCGGCGATGGGTGCATCCGACTGGGCTCGAGGGGC
This sequence comes from Microthrixaceae bacterium, assembly GCA_040878245.1. Taxonomy (GTDB): domain Bacteria; phylum Actinomycetota; class Acidimicrobiia; order Acidimicrobiales; family Microtrichaceae; genus IMCC26207. The sequence continues at coordinate 200 of JBBDMQ010000418.1, read as the reverse complement.
ACATCCGTTGGGCGAGGTGTTAGGGCAGTGAGTACAACAGGAATGGCCGTTGAAGGATTGGCCGCTCGACGCATTGCGCTTGAGGTGCTCGCGAGAGTTGAGGATGAAGGTGCATATTCAAACTTGATCCTCTCTCGGGCTCTTGACGCCTCTGGGCTCGGGCAACAAGATCGAGGCTTTGCTACAGATTTGGTATACGG
>JBBDMQ010000417.1:0-1775 GCA_040878245.1 Microthrixaceae bacterium | reverse complement strand
GCCACAGCACGGGAAGTAGCTGCCAGCCCCAGCCCAGCGACCAGACGCACAGCAGAAACAGCATGGGGCAGAGCAGTTCAACAATGGGATGAAATGCAGGGATTCGCGCCCCGCAACTACGGCAGCTTCCTCGGAGGACCAGCCAGGACAACACTGGAATATTTTCATAGAAACGCAGATTGTGATCGCAGTCCGAGCAGCGACTGTTGCCTCCAAAAACCTGCCCCCAAGGGCGGGTGTCCCAAAGTTCGCCATACTCGTTTGGTTCATCGAGGGGCAGGGGAAGCCTGTCAATAATCACACAACTGAATGAACCCAAAGCCAAGAACAACAGCGCGCCAAAGACAATGAACACGATCTCAATAGAACTCACTGCTCTACTTTGATTCGCTTCCCGGTGGCGCCAAGGGCGCTCAGTCCGGCAATCTCTTCGGGGTGTACCGAGGCTTCTATGGCCTCTTCATAGGTAATGACACCTTGCTGAACAAGCGCCCCAAGCGACTGCTCCATCACCATCATTCCATCTCGTTGACCAGTGGCAATCATGTTGCGAATCTGGCGAACCTTTCCATCTCGAATCAGGTTTGCTACCGCCGGGGTGCCCATGAGCACCTCATAGACTGCAACGCGTCCCCCGCCTATTTTGGGCACCAAGCGCTGAGACACCACAGCGGCAAGCGCCATAGAAAACTGTGTTCGGGCTTGATCTTGTTGGTCAGATGGGAACACATCAATGATTCGGTCAACTGTTTGGGCGGCGTCGTTAGTATGCAAGGTGGCAAACACCAAGTGACCCGTTTCTGCCAAAGTCAGGGTGAGAGATATGGTCTCTAAGTCTCGCATCTCTCCGACGAGTACAACATCGGGGTCTTCTCGCAGGGCTGATTTAAGCCCTTCAGAAAACGAGATGCAGTCAGATCCAACCTCGCGCTGATTGACCAGAGCTTGTGCGGGTGGGTGGATGTATTCGATGGGATCTTCGATGGTCAAGATGTGTACTGGGCGCTGTTGGTTTATCCAGCCAATCATCGAGGCCAAGGTGGTTGACTTGCCAGACCCAGTTGGGCCTGTCATAAGCACCAGGCCGTGCGGCCGGGAGAGTAGAGCGGTCAGGCTCTCTGGCAGGCCGATCGATTCTGGGGTTGGGATGTTGGTGGGGATCAGACGCAGAGCAAGCGCAGGGCGATCAAGCTGAAAAAACGCATTTGCCCGAAAACGTGCTTTATCTGTCCAAGTAAAGGCAAAGTCAAGCTGCCGCTCTGCGAGGTATCGCTCTTGATCTTGCTCATTGAGCAGACCAGTGAGTACCGCATCCAAAAACTCGGTTGTAATCGGCGCTGTGTCTGGAACCACTGCTAGGCGGCCATCAATGCGCACCCGTGGTGTGGTTCCCGCCGCTAGGTGCAAGTCTGTTGCATCTGTGTCCCACAGGTATCGAAGCAGTGGGTCTAGCGGGCTTGTATCAATTTGAGCCACAACGGCCTCTTCCTCATGGGCGACGGGTGAACTGTATTGCAAGCAAGCGTTCTTGACTGCAAAAAGCAGAAGAGCGGAACCGGCGAACCGGTCCCGCCCAACCTACGAATCACAGGTACTTAGATCACGAGAAGGATCAGGTGAAGGGGATATCAGCGCAATCAGAAGATGCTGGATCAGCGACTGGTGTCTTTCGCAGTATTGAGTACTTGCCAAGATCATCATCCGAACCGGCAACGTCGGCCTGAAAGAACTTGCGGTTTGAAGCAAACGTCGTCGGAGTGTCAGCAGCAGTTGAC
>JBBDMQ010000416.1:0-1775 GCA_040878245.1 Microthrixaceae bacterium | reverse complement strand
AGGTATTGATGACCTGTCAGATGGTCGCGCCATCCTGGGGTTGGGGGCATCAGGGCCTCAGGTCATCGAGGGGTTCCATGGGGTGTCCTACGACGCTCCAATCGGCCGAACTCGAGAGATTATTCAGATCTGCAGAGACGTCTGGAGGCGTGAAGCCCCTGTCGTACACGATGGCAAATATTACCAACTGCCATTGCCTGCCGAGAAGGGAACGGGGCTCGGCAAACCACTCAAGATGATCACGCACCCTCGACGTAACGAAATTCCAATTCATGTGGCCTCACTCGGCCCAAAAAACGTGCAACTCACCGCCGAATTAGCGGACGGTTGGTTGCCTATTTTGTTTCACCCGCAGCGCGCTGATTCGGTATGGGGCGAGGATCTTGCAATAGGTGCAGCTCGGCGAGACCCCGCACTCGGTGAGATGGACGTCATAGCTGGTGGCATGCTGGCCATAGGACCCGAATCTGAGGTCGGCGGATTCCGCGAGTTTTCGCGTGCGATGGTTGCGCTCTATGTGGGCGGCATGGGTGCACGGGGTAAAAACTTCTACAACACCCTGTTTACTCGTTACGGTTATGAGGCCGAAGCTAAGGAAATACAAGATCTCTATTTGGCGGGTAAAAAACAAGAAGCTGCGGCCGCAGTGCCTGCAAGCTTCCTTGAAGAAACCTCGCTATGTGGTGAAGAGGGTTATGTGCGTGAGCGCGTTGCACAATTTGCCGAGGCCGGAGTAACAGTGCTGAACGTCAGCCCAGTGGCAAGAACGCTTGATGGACAAAAAGACATCATTGCCAAGGTGAAAGAGATGTGCTCCTAGCGGAAAGTAGCTAGACGCTCAAGTACTTCTTCGGCCTCGGCAATGAACTGTTGAACCATCTCTCCGGCAGGAATTAGTGAGTCAATAGCGCCGATTCCTTGACCGGCAGGCATGAACTCAATGCTTGGGTCAACTCCGAGGGTATTCTCATCGCCTCCCAAGTGATTTGCGCCGTCTTGCATTGACTTGATGACTTGGCCGGGGAAGGGTTCTGCTTTGGCGCCAGAAGCCTCAAATTCTCTGGCGTAACTAGTGCGCATCACCCGGCAGGTCTTGCCAGTGTAGGCACGGGTAATCATGGTGCCGTCGTCGGCGCCACCAAGAATCGCCTCTTTATATCCCGACACGGCACGGGCTTCAGGGGTTGCAATAAAGCGAGTACCGACCCAGATGCCGTCAGCGCCCAGGCTGAGCGCAGCTGCTAAACCCCGACCATCAACAATGCCGCCAGCTGCAACTACAGGGACTTGCGCCCCGACTGCATCAACGACCTGAGGAACCAAAGCCAGCGTTGCGACTTGGCCGGTGTGTCCCCCTGCCTCGGTACCTTGAGCCACCACGATGTCGCATCCTGCATCTACTGCTGCAATAGCGTGCGAAACCTTTCCGCACATATTGACCACCAGCAGTCCCCGCTCGTGACACAGGTCAATAACCTCTCGAGGCACACCCAGACCAGCAACAAACACCGTTGCGCCACCATCGGCAATTGCTGTCACTTTGGCAACCATGTCCTGTGGGGCTGCTGTGAGCAGGTCAACTCCAAAAGGTTTGTCCGTGAGTTGTGCAGTTGCTGCAATCTCGATCACCATTTCCTCGTGACTCATGACCGATGCACCAAGGCAACCAAATCCACCAGCCTCAGACACCGCAGCAGAGAGTTCGTTATACGAGACACCTCCCATGCCCGCAAGCATGATTGGATATTCAACCTGAAGAAGTTCACTGAGTCGTG
>JBBDMQ010000415.1:0-9606 GCA_040878245.1 Microthrixaceae bacterium | reverse complement strand
CAAAGTTGATTCAGGCGCATCAGTCACAGCAGGACAAGTAGTTGTGGTGATTGCTCCTGAAGCGGCCGAGGCTTGAATAGACCTCAGTAATTAAAGGTCATCTCACACCTGGTGGAATAACTACTGTCCAACCTGCCGGGTTGAGCTGCACCACGCACTGATTCCGTTCCTCTTTCAAACACTTCACCGATTCAGTCCACTGTGTAGAAGGACGCGACGGCACTGAAAAGTCGGTCACACGAACTGTCACCAGCATTACCAGCGCTGCCACCCGTAAGTACTTCAACACAGCAGGCCGAGGCGCAGAGCAGACCAAACCGATTATTACTGCAGCACTCGGAAGAACGGTGTAGCGATCAGGAAGTACTGCTGCCCGAGGACCGAGCGCTAGGAAACCTGCAAAAATCGGAACCGTTGCGGCCCAGAGGATTGCAACCGAATAGTTCCATTTGGTTCCCAGAATCAGGATGATCAACCAAACTGCAACAAAGACAGATAACAAAGCCAAGAGCACTAGGGGCAACCCGGTAACCCAACGGCCATCGATAGCGTTGCGGCCTAGAGCTAACGAGCCAAAAGTCTTCTCAATTCCTGAACGAGCCAGTGGTGGTCCAAGAGGAACCTGCCCGTTTTGGCGATTCTGTGTGAGATAGACGCCAAGCTGCAGTATTGATAATCCCCACCATACGATCAGCAGATGCATTGAGTGCCTGCTCCTCAGGCGCCACCACCGCAGGAATACAAGTGGAGCTAGGACCAAGCCAGCAAGACCACTCAGCACCAAAACTGCGATAGCAGCAAGCTCAATGGAGCAACCACTCTTTGTTGAGGGGTCATCCGCTAGACAGCTCAGAAAGAGTGCGACACCACACCACCACAGGACGCTGTTTAAAGATAAGTGCACCGTAGTAAGCCGAGGCATCAGTAACAACAATGCAAAAACTAAAATTCGGGCTAGATACGAGGGGATCAGCGGTGCGAATCGTTGAGACAGGATCAGCCCGCAGGCGCTTACCGCCACAATCGCCGATGCACAGGCAAAGAACAATGGTGTCGCTGCTACCGGCAACCAACTTCCTACGGCTGCTATGAGTCGAGGAAGGAGATGCAAGTAGCCGTTGTATGGTTCCAAAATCGAGCTCAGGCCAGCTGTGAGACTCTGTAGCCAAAAGACTGCACCATCCTCGGCGAACAGCCCCGGGTCGGTAAGCGCACTCGGACGCCGAAGGCATATAACAACAAGTCCAACAGCGGCGATTGCCCATGCAGTCAGCATGGGATGTGAAGGTTGGAACTCACCGAGCTGGCGAATCCTGTCAGATCGGCTGAGATCCCCCTTAGGCACAGGGATCCGCCGCTATTTGAGATCTAACTCGAGAGCCAAATCGAGAACTTCGGGGTATCTGAGACCCATGAAGACCCTCTAGGTTGCCACGGATGCATGTCATGGTTCTCTTCATTTACCTGACTGGCTAAGGCGGAAGGGGTTTCGAGCTCTAGTGCCTCTTCGCTTTTTCCTGAACTTATGGGAGGAACTGTGGATGTGATCAAGAGTGCGTTGGAGCTCAGCTACACGATCCTGCATCGAATCAAGTTCACTCACCATGTCTTCGTGCATGTGTGATCTTGGGTCCTGCAGTCCGTCGACTACGTGGCTGATCACCGGTAAAAGGTCACCGGTGAACTCGTTCATCTGCTCGTAGAGAGCAGTCATTTGTCGGCCTACGACTTTGGCGACTGCCTTGTGCGCAGCAGAACCTCCGGGCACGGAGGAAGATGTTGAGGCGGCAGTTTGTTTGAGTTGTGCTGCTGAACTCAGACGCTCCAATTCCTTGCGCAGGTGAAGGATTCGCTCTCGGGGATCAGGACGGTGAAGTTGTCTTGCAAAGTCGCTCTGCAGAGATTCTTCCAGTCCTGCGGGGTACACACCGGTTGCACGTGCGTTCGCCGCAGCCGCGCGCACCTCGTCCAGCACCTACTCAAGGTCGACGGGGTTAGTCACAGTCGTGAATACTACAGCGCTGTTATGCGCCTACCCGATGCATCAATGCTCGTAATAGCCATGAACGCAGTTATCGGCATGGGATCTGAACGACCTCAGCTTGCGTCGTCTCGGAGGATCCATTCGCCGCCGATGTCGACCAGTCCGTGCATAACTAAGTCGCTGTCTTGGCGAACTCGAAGCCGCCAACTGAGGTCGTACCTGTCGTAAGTGTGTTGCGAGAATTGGTCCTCAACCGCAACACTCACCATATAGGTTCCGGGAAGAAGAGGCAGTCGATCTGTCTCGTACTCAACAGATCCCCTGCCCTCAACAACACCAGTCAGAAGTTTACAAAGTCGCGTATTCGTGCCAGTGACATGAACTCCACCTTCAGTATGCATAGCAAGTCCAAACGTGGGGTTCTCGATTGGCTGAGCGCAGTCATAGCTGACACGAATCCTTAACGGCGAGCCACCTGGAAGGATCTCAATCGGCACGCCAGCAACATCTAGGAATTCAACGGCTGTGATCCTCAACTCTCCAGAACCCCAGTGCTCACCCTCGGGAGCGATACCTGTGTCGGGCTTCAGCCCCGGCGTAGATTTAATCCTCGGTGCACCATCGCTGTCAGCCTCCTCTACCGAGACGGCGGCAACGACATGAATCGGATGCTCGGCTTCGGCTTGGTTCACTGAGCGCAGATACGCCTGCGCAACCTGTGGTGCAGGTCCTTCTAGTTGCACAACCCCGTGGTCAAGCCAGATCGCCCGATCACACATAGTCTGAACCGTAGCCATGCCGTGAGTTACGACGACCACAGTTACTCCCTGCTTGCGAAGGGTGTAGAGATGGTCGAAACACTTGCGCTGAAACTCCTCATCACCTACGGCAATTACTTCGTCAATAATGAGTATTTCGGGTTGAACATGTACCGCTACCGAAAATCCAAGGCGAACAAACATGCCGCTTGAGTAGATCTTCACTGGGGAGTCGATGAACTCCTCAACACCTGCAAACTGAACGATCTCATCAAACACTCCGTCAATCTGCTTCTTCGACATCCCAAGGATGGTTGCATTCATGTAGACGTTCTCTCGCCCCGTCAGATCAGGGTGGAATCCGGCTCCAAGTTCGAGCAGGGTCGAGATTCGGCCATCCACTTTCACTGAACCAGAAGTGGGGCGGTAGATGCCGGCTATACATCTCAGTAACGTTGATTTGCCGCAACCGTTATGTCCCACCAAGGCATACATGGAGCCCTGCTCAATCTCAAGCGAGACGTCCTGCAGCGCCCAAAAATGGTCTGTCCCAGCGTCGCGATCTCTTCGGGTGAACAACTCCTTGACGGAGTGTGCACGATCCGTTTGGAGTCTGTACCGCTTAGAGACATCTTCGACGACAATGGCGCTCATATCAAAGTTCCTCAATCACTTGCGGAGCATATTTACCAAAGACAATCCACCCGCCGACCAGGCTGGTTACTGCAGCGAGAACCATGACAAGCCAATTGTTCAGCGTCGGAAGTTCAAGGCTGTAGACGGCTTGACGCATTGCGTAAACGAATGTGGTGAGAGGGTTCAGCAGTAGGATCCGCTGGAAATTAGCTGGAACAACATCGAGTGAGTAGACAATCGGGGTTGCGTAGAACAGCACCTGCATTGCAATACCCACCAAGTACGACACGTCACGGAACCGGATGTTTAACAGGCCGAGCACCAAGCCTATGCCGAAAGCGAAACAGGCCATGAGCGTGAAGATCGGCAGAATCATGATCGCCGTCCATGACACGTTTCCGAGGATAATCATAAAGAACATGAGGATTCCGGCTTCGATAAGGGATTGCAAAACCACAGTGGTTAGACCGGCGACCATAGGGCACTCCGGCGGGAAATAGGTCCTTGTCAGTAATGGTCCAGCGCTGGCGAAAGTACCGATAGAGGTGTTCACGATGCCTGAAAACAGATTCCAAAGTACAAGCCCACAAAACAGGTAGATGGCAAAGCTATTCAGCGTGCCGTTTCCTCCTATCGGAGCCGTACCCTTGAGGAAAAATCCAAAGACGAGGGTATAAATTCCTAGCGTTGCAGCAGGATTTATGAGCGACCACATCCACCCGATAAAGCTCCGCTTGTATCTCGCCTTGAGGTCTCGTTGAGCCAGGTTCAGAATGAGGGTCCGATAGGACCAGACCTGAGCGGGGGTGGACAAATTTTATCCTTTTGATAGGAAGCGGGAGTATTTAAGGTTAGCATCCAACGTGATTCTCGTTGGGTACCGATCGGGATCACAGTGAGCGGAATGCAGCTTGGTCAATTAGATTCGTCCCACCCTAAAGCCTTATTCGGCTGCCTCAGACAGTGCCTCTGCGAGCGCCGGATGAACAAATAGCGTCTCGGAAATATCAGAAACTTTGAGTCGGTTAGTAACTGCCACGGCAAGGACCGAAATCAACTCAGCAGCATGTTGACCCACAATTGAGCCACCAAGGACTACACCAGTAGCAGGATCAGAGATGATCTTCACAAATCCTCGGGGGTCATTATTGATAAGCGCCTTGGCTTGGGATCCAAAGGGGACCTTTGTGACGCGAACCTTTCGACCTTCTGCAAACGCATCGGCTTCGGCGAGTCCAACATCGGCAATTTCCGGCTCAGTAAAAATTGCTGACGCAGCTTTTTCATAGTCCAAATGCCGGTGATCAACCTTGTGAAGACCCATCACGTGTTCGGCAATCTTCCTGCCCTGCATTGAGGCAACCGAGGCCAGCGGCAACTTGCCAGACAAGTCTCCAGCTACATAAATATGAGGAACATTTGATCGCAAATGATGGTCCAAGCTCCTCACCCAAGGGCCATCCATCAGTACACCTGCAGCTTCTAATCCAAGGCCCTCAGAGTTTGGCTGCGAGCCGATGGCAAGCAACATATGGCTGCCTTCAGCACGACGGCCGTCATCACAGCGCAGAACCACTCCCCCCGTCTCGGTTCGATCCAGCCCAACAGCTCGTGCACCCTTGCAGAGCTTCACGCCTCGGCGCAGAAAATCAGCCTCAAGAACTGCAGCAACCTCCGGGTCCTTACTCGGAAGCACCTGCTGACGAGAGACAATCAAAGTGACCTCGGAGCCGAAGCTAGAAAACATGTGCACAAACTCAACCCCGGTCACTCCCGAGCCAACAACAATCAGGTGTTCGGGCATTGACTTTGGCGGGTATGCATCTCTTGTGGTCAGTACCCGATCGCCATCGGGGGTACACCAACTAGGAATCCTCGGACGGCTACCAGTGGAAACCAATACGGAGTCAGCACTAAATGTTTGCTCGCCGTCCTCGGTTGAGGCCAACACCGTATGGGCATCAAGTAGACGGCCTGTCCCGCTCACCAAGTTGACGTTCTGACTCTCGAGTAAACGCCGATTTGAGGCCTCGAGCTTGGCCGTCATGACCAGGATTCGTTGCCGAAGCGCATCACTATCTACATGCGGATCCATTGACTCAAGACCCATCCCAGCAGATGATCGAATCTGGTTGAGTTCGCCACCAGTCATGATCATTGCTTTAGAGGGAATGCAGTCCCATAAGTTGGCGGCACCGCCAAGGATGTCTCTCTCAATGAGCGTGACTTGAGCGCCAAGTCTGGCCGCATGAGTTGCAGCACTGAGTCCGGCAGGTCCCCCACCGATGATCACAAAGCTCGGACTCATACTCCTATGGTACCGGGCCGACCATTGCTGCTGGTAGAGCGGGCGGCTAGTTGGGCTTAACCCTCTGCTAAAGTCAGCTAGTGCCTTCCACTGCTGACGAACTAAAAATCGAACAACTCCAATCATCCATTCAGCAGCTACGCAAGGATTTACTCACCACTCGCGATGCGTTACTTGGCACCCAAGCCGAATCGGCAACACTCAAGGTTCAAAATCGCGAGTACGAAGTTCGGCTAGCTCAAGTCAACCAAGCTTTGATTGCCGCTAACCACCCAACACTGGCCACCCATAACCGCATCATGCGGGTCATTAAGCGGGCTGCCAACCACAGAATCACCAAGGGTCTTGTACGGCGGGTGAAGTCACTCTAAATCGAGTACTCGCAGGATTTGGCTACAGCCCTCACCGCTTTCCTGACAGTTACTTCAGGAGCGCCTACTTGGTGAGAGCTTCAACAACCTCTGCGAGTGGCTCCCGAAAATCTCGACTTGGTCTGAACCCGTGCGAACGCCATGCAAACCCATCTAATACCGAGTTTGCTGGACGCATTGCCGGTCGCGGCGGGTCTAACTGAGCCGTTGTTATGGGAAGGATTCGGTTGGGATCATGGCCGGCTGCCAAAAAAACTTCTTGAGCAAACTCGTACCAACTCACTGCACCTTGATTGGTGGTGTGAAAGATTCCGGGAACTCGCTCAACCCCAAGCTTTGCCAACATCACAGCTAGGTCACCGGCAAAAGTAGGGTGACCAAACTGGTCGTCAACAAATGAAAGTGTGTCCCGCTCCCCCGCTAAACGCAGCAGCGTCTTCACCATGTTGTTGCCATGGATTCCGCACACCCAAGAGGTGCGAGCAATAGTCCAGCCGGGGTCAATCTCCATCTCACCACCGAGTTTGGTTCGGCCGTACACCGACTGCGGATTGGTTTGGTCCCACTCCCTATAAGGCCTCTGCTGAGCGCCATCAAAAACGTAATCTGTTGATACGTACACCACATGGGCACCGACGCGGCGTGCGCCATCAGCTACAAATCTGGTGGCCACACAATTCACTAAGTAGGCAGTTTCTGCTTGTTCCTCGCAGAGGTCAACCGCGGTAAACGCAGCCCCGTGAATGATGAGTTCAGGTGCCCATTCGGTGATGACTCCAAGTACATGGTCACGATGAGTGAGGTCATGCTCTGGCAAATCAAGTCCGAGAACTTGATGGTGTTGCTGCGGCTGAAGTAACGCCATGAGTTCTGTGCCGAGTTGACCACGAGCACCAGTAATCAAAATGCGCATCAAAGCTCCTTGAGTCCGAGTAGCGGATTAGCGGTTTTTCACCCGCTCAAGCAGCGGCTGCCACCATGACGGATTATCTGAATAAAAGCGGACTGTTTCTTCAAGCGCTTCATCAAATGAGTAGCGAGGCTGCCAACCCAGAGAGAGCACTTTGCTGGCATCAATTGAGTAACGGCGATCATGACCTTTACGATCCTCGACATAGTCAATCGCCGACTCATCTTTTCCGAGCAGTGCCAGAACCCGGTCAGTGATCTGCCTGTTGGTCAGTTCGTTACCAGCGCCAATGTTGTAGATCTGACCAACAGTGCCTGTGCGCAAAACAAGGTCAACTGCCTCGCAGTTATCTCGAACAAATAGCCAATCGCGAATATTCAGCCCGTCCCCGTACAGGGGTAGCTTGCGTCCCTGAATCAGATTGGTAACAAAGAAGGGAATCAGCTTTTCGGGAAATTGAAACGGCCCGAACTGATTAGAAGAACGAGTGAGTAGCACAGGCAACTCATAGGTTTCGTAATAAGCCATCGCTACCAGATCAGATCCAGCCTTGGCAGCCGAATATGGAGATCGCGGCTCTAAGCGATCGGTCTCTATAAAGGACCCTTCCTCAATAGACCCGTACACCTCATCGGTAGAGATATGCACAAAGCGTTCTACGCCAACTTGGGCTGCTACGTCACACATCACATTGGTACCCAAGCAGTTCGTGCGCATAAACACATCGGGGTCTAACAGTGAGCGGTCAACATGGCTTTCTGCAGCGAAGTGCACCACTGCATCGTGGTGTGGAAGCGCAGCTGTGACGGCTTCACGATCGCAGATATCACCATGCACAAATCTGAACCGCTTATTGCCCTCAAGGTCTGCCAGATTTTGGCGGTTACCGGCATAGGTCAGCGCGTCGTACACGGTGACGGAGTCATCAGTACTACTCAGCACATGATGAACGTAATTAGATCCAATAAACCCAGCGCCGCCGGTCACGAAAAGTCTCATACTGCCCTTCGATCAGGTCTTAGGTTCGCAAAGCCACATGTGGCTGCCATTGCGGTTCGAGTTGAGAGCGAAGCGGATTCGCCTGATCACGAGCAGAAAGAATTGGAGTAGACACTCCCCAATCGGCATCAATCTCTGGGTCGTCCCAAGCCACACCAAGCTCATCTGCAGGATTGTAATAACCGTCGACCATATATGTGATGGTCATATCGGTCATTGATGCAAACCCGTGGGCAACCCCCGGCGGGATGTACACGCCAAGGTGGTTATTAGGTTCGTCATCAACCTCTCCAAGGTCAAGCTCTAGCGTTGCGCCGTCAGTGGAACTTCCGGTTCGAAGATCATGCAACACAACTCGCGCATGGCCATGGGGCACATACCAGTAATCGGATTGATGTAAGTGATAATGCAAGCCCACCAAGCATCCAGCAACGCGGTCTCCACGGTTGCCTTGGATCATTTCTCTACCCTTCGGGAACCATTCACGACGGTAAGTCTCTACAAAAAACCCGCGTTCATCTCCGTGCAGAGTTGGGTTGACGAGATATACGTCGTTGATCACATCGGACTGGGTAATTTCTGGCATCACATGACCTCGATTCGAGAATGGTCACCCAACATCAAACGTATGGCCGAAGGCTTTGCCTCGCTACGCTTTGCCACTACCTGCTTGCCCACGAGCGAGTCAGCAACTCGAGGCAAATCAAGTATCTGTGATTCCTCCAAAATGATGGAGTGCTCCAACTCAGTTCCTCGAATTTCACAGTCGTAGTACACCGAAGTGTATGGCCCGATATAGCTATCAATGATGAGCGTGCGCTCACCAATTATGGCTGGACCACGAATATGGGAATTGATCACTTGAGCTCCAGCTTGGATAACCACCCGCCCCTCAAGCTTTGAGGTTGCGTCCACAGTTCCGTCAATACGTGACTCCAACGTCTCAAGAACCAATCGGTTTCCCTCCAACAAAGGTTCTAACTTTCCGGTGTCTTTCCACCAGCCTTCAAGAACCTCATGGCGAACTTTGTGGCCGTGGTCGATGAGCCACTGAATGGCATCAGTGATCTCATACTCACCTCGGGGCGAGGGTTCAATGGTGCGGACTGCCTCGTGGATGGACTGATCAAACAAATAAACCCCGACAAGCGCCAAATCTGAAGGTGGGTTCTCGGGCTTCTCTACAAGGCGGATGACATGACCGTCAGCATCTAGTTCGGCCACTCCAAAACGCTCGGGGTCATGCACATGGGTCAGCAGAATCTGTGCCGAGGGCGGCTGCGCATCTGAGTCCAGTTGCGGCGCCGTAGCAGCACGGCGGTCGGCCTCGAAAGCCTCGACAAACTCAGTAATGCCTTGGCGAAGCAAGTTGTCGCCGAGATACATGACAAAATCCTCATCACCCAAGAACTCCTGAGCAATAAGTACGCAGTGCGCCAAGCCCCGCGGCGAGTCCTGTGGAATATAAGTCACGTTGATACCCCAGGCGGATCCATCACCAACTGCAGCGCGAATCTCCTCACCTGTTTCACCGGTGATAATGCCCACCTCGGTGATTCCAGCTTCGGCAATATATTCAATCCCATAAAAAAGAATTGGCTTATTGGCATCAGGAACAAGCTGTTTGGCACTGGTATGCG
>JBBDMQ010000414.1:0-9634 GCA_040878245.1 Microthrixaceae bacterium | reverse complement strand
CACCCTGATGGTGCCCACCCGAATTGTGTGGCCGGCGTTTGCCGTAGCAGTCTTGCTTACCGTTGCAGCGGCCGGGTTGCTGGGCGAATGGCGTTGGCTTATAACTGCTGCCGTTGGGCTCATCGTCTTTGCAGGGCCGCTGTTTCTGTTGTGGTTTGCGCTTCCCGCGGGCATGGGGTTTGGAGACGTCCGCCTTGCCGTTCTGCTGGGGTGGACGCTGGGATTTTATGCTGGACAACGACCCATTGCGGGAGCATTCTTAGCCATTCTGTGCTTAGGCGCCTCGGCCATGATTGGAATTGTTGTGGGCGTAGTTGCCCTTGGTGCCCGAGGTCGAAAAGCAAAAGTCCCTTTTGGTCCCGCTCTGTTTATGGGCACGCTGCTCTGTATCCTTCTTGCCCAGCCCATTTTGCAGCCCTTCGGGGTGTAACAAGCAGAGCTGGCCTTGGTCAGTCCCGAGACGAGTCAACAACAATGAGTTCTCCACAACAGGTTGCAGAAGCTATCCACACCGCAGTTGCCACAACAGTCCGTGGTAAAACCCAAGCTATAAACTTGTCGCTTGCCACGCTGCTTGCCGGTGGCCATCTGTTAATAGAAGACGTTCCAGGAACTGGCAAAACACTATTGGCCAAGAGCTTGGCGGCAGCTATTGGCGGGCAGTTCGGTCGGGTGCAGTGCACCCCAGATTTGCTACCTACAGACCTCACCGGAACCTCGGTGTTTCGACCTGACAGCGGTGAGTGGCAGTTCAGGGAAGGACCAGTATTTGCCAACGTGTTGTTAGTCGATGAGATCAACAGGGCATCACCACGCACGCAGTCAGCCTTATTGCAGCCCATGGAAGAGCATCAAGTCACCATTGACGGAACTACATGGCCGTTGCCTGTGCCGTTTATTTGTATCGCCACACAAAACCCGTTCGGGCAAGTGGGAACCTTCCCCTTGCCAGAGAGCCAACTCGACCGTTTCTCGCTCGTGTTGTCGCTTGGATTACCTGATCGTGAAGCAGAAAAAGAAATAGTGACCGGCGCTGGGGGAGTTGAACAGCTCGGCAAGATTCAACCCGTCACACACCCTCAGGAAGTAGCTGAAGCAATCACTGCTACTGCAGCGATGTATTGCAATGAGGCAGTAGTTGACTACATCTTGGACCTGGCTCACGCCACAAGAACCGAGGCTCGCCTGAGTCAAGGTGTGTCACCTCGAGCCTGTTCAAACCTGGTGCGTCTAGCTCAAGGACATGCCGTGGTGGCTGGGCGCGACTACGTCACCCCCGATGATGTCCAAGCCGTGTTCGTCGCGGCGTTTGCTCATCGTGTCATGGTGGCAGATCGAGTTGACACTGCAGCTGCTCATGCAGTGCTGGCTTGGTTGCTCACCCAAGTTCCAGTTCCGCGGGTCTGACCGGTCGCCGCCATGGCAAGCTCAGTCCGTTCTGATAAGCCAACAACACTTTTTCGGCCAACCATCTTTGGGTTGTTATTGGCGCTTGTTTTGACCACCACGTTGTTGATTGGGTTTGCTGTTTCAGACCCAACTGCTGCTGCGCTGGTCTGGGCTGGCTTGGCAGCAGTTACAGGATTCGGGGCGCTCTGGCCACTGATTACTGTGCGCTTAGTAGGCATAAAAATTTTGGTAGCTCCCACTGATCTAATAGTCGGGCAACTCGGCACAGTGCAGGTACAACTCACCGGCCGAGCTTCTGGCCTGACGCTACGATGTTCTGGATCACCGCTACTGGTTGCCGATGTGGTGTCTCCAGGGATTGTGCAGATCCCACTCGAAGTAAGTGCTCGCGGTGCGTTTAACAGCATCAGGGTGGACTTGGGCAGTGACGCACCCTTTGGTACTGCGCTAGCAGTGCGCACTAGAACGATACAACTGCCTCGCAGGCTACTTGTCGGGCCGGTGACGCTGACCCAGTCTGCGCCCGTGGCCGAACTTCAGGGCCTGCAATCACTCAACATTCCTCGCGGTTTGGCAGTCTCTGGAGAAGCGGTGCGCTCGGTTCGTCCCTATACAAACGGTGACCCGCAGAACCTTGTTCACTGGCCCAGCTCTGCCCGGCTTGGCTCGCTTGTAGTCAAGGAGTTAGAGCCTCCAGTGGCAACCGGTTTGGCAATAGTTCTTGATTTGTCAGGCAGCGAAATTGACAGTGTTGAAGATGCTGCGTCTCGGGCTGCTGGCTTGGCAGAGAACGCCCTAGCACATGGTGCGCGAGTGATGCTGTGCACGGCTCAGGCCAGTGGATCAGCCTGTGGTGAGGTCTCTGGGTTGTTGCAACTGCGTCGAAGGCTGGCCCTTGCAACTGCCGGCATGCCCGCAGCCGCACCTAAGGATTGGCCCTCAGTTGTTGTTACGCCAGAGCAGTCTCTCGGGACTGAGCACGTCCTATGACTTCAGCCGTTGAGCAACCCAGCCCTGCTAGCCCTGCTAGCCCTGACAAGTCTGACAAGTCTGACAAGTCTGACAAGTCAACCAAAGAAGCGTTGTTCGGAAAGGTCTCGCCCGATCGGCTCAGTGTGTCGAGTCAGCGCATCTGGATGCTCACAGCGCTTGTTGGCCTGATGCTCTGGTGCGCGCTGGCCTCGCTACCAACGTCAACAAGTAGCGGTGGCAGCAGCAGTATTGCAGTGCAGGCTGCGCTGCTTTGCGCTGTGCTTGCCATGTTTGGCCTGCGGTCTGTGCCTCTGCGTTGGATTGTCCGAGGGTTGGCTCTAGTCAGTGGTGTGCTTTTAGCCAGATTCGGTGAACTCGGCCCACTTGACGGCCTGCAAGGGTCATGGCGGGCACTGCTCTGGCTAGTTGCTCTCAGCGGTTGTTTGGTGCTCGCCCCGTCGAGCCGAACAATCCCTGGAGTTGGCGCAGGGACAGTGCTGCGCCTAGATCAGCTACCTCCCATAAGCCCGAGCCTTAGGTCAGCGAATGACCCCGAGATACAACCAACCCCCAGCCGCTCGATAGTTCCCGCGGCGCTTATTGTTGCCGCCGCCGCGCTCGTCGTTTCAAGCGCTCTTCTTCTTGGGCCGCGAGTGTCGAATGTGTTCCCCGTCGGGCCATCCGCAGGGGAACTCATTGACCAAGCTGATAACAGGAGTAACAACGCCCTAGTTGCTCGAGACTCGTTAGATATGACCACTCGTCCACGCCTGACCGAGCAAATCGTCATGTCTGTTCGCTCACCAATCACGGCTTTTTGGCGAGCCGAAACATTTGATGTCTGGGACGGTTCCACCTGGACCCGTTCTGTGGCCCGCTCCGGTCGCCTCGTTGAGGGCGGCCAGATAGTTACATCACCTGAAGATCTAGCAGCCAAGGATGGCGAGCCAACCTTGCAGCAGTTTCGACTTGAGGTTGGCTTTGCAACTGCAGTGCCATCAGCGGCGAGTGCTGTGCAAGTCGAGACCCCAGAAGAGATCGCCCAGCGTTCAGATGGAACGCTGTGGTCACCCGGAGCTCCTCTGGGAAAGGGCACAACCTACTCGGTGACAAGTCGCCAAATACCAACTAATGCAGCATCGCTAGCTGCCACAATCTCTGCATCTGATGCAGCGCGGGGCGGTGACCGAACTGCATCCGCAGTCGTTGAGCAGTTTGCTGAGCCACCAATAACAACTGAGCGGGTACGGCAGTTAGCCGAGCAAGTCACAGCCTCTGCTGCGAGCGACTTTGAGCGTATTCAGGCCATTGAAGGTTGGCTGGATGCAAACACTGAGTACTCACTTGACGCACCACTAGCACCAAAGGGAAGCGACGTAGTCGATGATTTTCTGTTTGTTTCACAACAAGGCTGGTGCGAGCAGATAGCTAGTTCGTTAGTAGTGATGGCCCGAGCCGCTGGGGTGCCCGCCAGGTTGGCCACTGGGTTTGCCCCTGGTGATTGGGATGCAACTACGGGCCGGTTTGTGGTGCGTGAGCTTGACGCACATGCATGGACCGAGGTGTGGTTTCCGAACACAGGATGGGTAGCCTTTGACCCGACGGCTGATGTGCCACTTGCGGGAACCCAAGAGGCAACCCCGGGTGCCAATGCGCGTGACTGGAGAGAAATTGTGGGAGCCCTGCTCCTAGCCTTTGGTGTTGTGGTGTTGGCCGCAGCACCTGCATGGCGCTGGTTGCTGAGACGAGTAGGGCGGCTGAGCACAGCTCGAAAGCGGCGAGCTGTAGTTCGCACGCGCTGGGATGCAGCGGCCGAAGCTCGACTCGAACGCATCGGTGCAGCCGCTGGCCGTCCACGAGGGCCAGGCGAGACCTTGACGGCTTATGCCTCAGCCATCGCGCTGCTTCTAGAAGACCCAAGGGTGGACCAAATAGGTCAGATTTTGCACCGCAGGCAGTATCAGTCACCCGGCTCGCCCCCCGCAACAACCCCCGGCTCGGCCATGAGCGAGTCGGAGTTTATTGAAAAAGTCTTCTCGTCTCATTAAGAGCAGCTTGGGTAGATCTACCCGGTGAGACCTCTGAGTTGATTGTTCTTCTCCGGTAGTCTCTGGTAGTCCGTGCTGTCTCTCAGGAAGCAGCGCAGTATTGGTTGACCCTGACTAGGTGGGCAACAAGAATCAGGTGCCCAGCTTTAGCTATGCAGAGTCGCTTTGAGAGAGGAGGGTACAAATGAAGAGTCGCCGCACTCAGGCAGGTGCCACTCTGGTCGAAGTCCTCATTGCGATTGCGCTAGTCGGGATCCTGGTACTCGCTCTTGCCTCAGGCATGCTGACGCTGATCAAAACTTCGACCGAAACCACCAAGCAACAACAAGTTGAGCTAGCGCTTGGCAGCTTCACCGAGAGCCTGAAGAGCGGCCCGTATACCAAGTGCGCAGTTCTCGTTCCGGGTAGCCCATATCCCGGTACCGCACGCTGGGTTCCGCCGCAACCTGGAATGAATGCGTCGCTTATTAAGATTGAGTATTGGAACCCAATTAGCAAGTCATTTGACCAGACTTGTCCAGGATCTGTGGATAAAGGCACCCAGCGGTTAACCATTCAGGTTGATCTTGATAATCACACGTCAACTGCGCAATTTGTCAAGGCAGATGGTTCGCCGGGCTTAACACCAGCAGTAGGAACATGAGGGAGCATAGACGGGGTGGTCGGGCTGCGCAGGCCGGTTTCACTCTGATTGAGGTGCTTTTAGTTGTTGCATTATCGGCAGTCATCTTTGCGCCACTCATGTTGTGGGTTGGCCTTGCAATCAATCAGCAACCAATCATTAAAGATGGCATCCTGCGCACTTCCTCTGCTGGTTTGCTCGGCTCGTATTTCCCTAAGGACGTGGCAGTTGCAGGGAAGGCCACCGTCTCGTTTAACGCGTCTACCCCCTCTTGGGCTTCCGATTGCGTTGCGGCCGCCGGTGTAACTAACCCGGGCCCGGGCAGCGGAGGTGCGCGCCAAGTTGCGATGATCGCTGGTGGGAGTGATGTCTACAAGGTCATCTACAGTGCCGCTCCGGCCGCAGCCGACTCTGCGAAGCAAAGTCTCTGGCGACGAACCTGCAACGCTGCAACCAATCTGTTGATCACCTCTACCGAGGTGTACCCCGATATTCAACCGGGGTCAACCATTGCAACATGTACCTCTGATTTAGGTGACAAACCGTGCCGACAGATGAAGATTCAGGTTACCTCAGCTACTACGGATCGTGTCGTAACTGTGCAGGGCTCCCGCCGAGTCGACGAGGGCGCTCTGCCTACAGATATCTCCGGGTTGGCAAAACCCACAGCAGTTATTCAGGTCACCTCGCAGCGGGGAGTGCCACTTGTGGTCGGGTTGTCTGCCGGACGCTCGAGTGTGGGCCCTTTCCGCACGGCTCAATATAAATGGGAGTTCAACGGACCAAGATCTGTGAGTCCCCAGCCGAGCAGCACCGGCAAGGAAATCTCGGCAACGTTTGTGCAGCCAGGCTCATACAGCGTCATCCTCACCGTGACTGATGATCTCGGCAACACCAACCGGGCATATCAGGAAATCTCAACAACTAATCAAGCCCCAATTGCGAGAGCAGTTGTGAATCCATCATCCGGGCAAAATGGAACTGAGTTCACTTTGGACGGGTCTGGCTCATCTGACCCCGACGGAAGCATTGCAACCTACGACTGGATTGTTGAATACCCGCCGGTCGACGAAATTTCTGCGGGGGTTCAGATCACCACATCTGGAAAAACTGTTCCGATTCAGCCCCCTCCGAATACCTCGGGTGAGGCGATGGTCACGCTGATCGTTACTGATTCTCAGGGCGCTCAGGGTTCAACTCAGGCAAGCTTTTCCATCACAAATCCAGCCGGCCCAACCACCACAGTCGGACCAGGAGGCAGCTCTACAACTACAACCCCAGCCAATCCGTCGGGTCTGACAGTGTCGTTCACCACTTCTGCCGGGGGAGGTGCGGCGCAACAAGCCTTTGATGCCTTGGGTACTGTTGGCATCGGCTCGGGAAACACCGATAGCTATCAATGGGAGTTTGGTGATGGCAGCACCGGTTCTGGCCTTAGAACTAGTCACCAGTACCCGAACGATGGTCAATACAATGTGCGCCTAACAGTCGTGACTAGCGATAATCGGACTGGAACAACTATGCGCTTCGTTAATGTTGGTAGGGCCGCTCCAGCACCCATCCCTTCTGTTGCAGACGGCGGAACACGGTTGGTCTGGGGGGCCGTGTCTGGCGCACTCCGGTATTTGGTCGACTTTGAGTGGCGCACTAACTCCGACTGTTTTGAGCAACGTGTGAATCAGCAGGTAGCTGTCAGCCCAGCACCATCCAAAGTGATTCCGGCCAACCCGTGTTCACGGTTTGCTACCTCTCGTGCTCGAGTAGGTACCGATGCCAACGGAACCGTGAGTTGGTCTGAGTGGATCCCGATTGATCTGGTGGGCCCATAATGCGAGCGCTGATTCACCGTGTTCTGCTGTACCAACCTGATGTTCACTCTGAGCAAGAGCAAGATGGTCAGAGCGGGTTTGCCCTCATAGCGGTGCTCGCCGTTATCGCAATTACCTCGGTCACCATCGGTGCGCTGCTCGGCATGATGCTCACGGCAATCAAAATCACCGAAAACCAACAGAGAGACGCGCGCCAAGCACGCGCCGCAGATGGCGCAGTAACTGCGGCAATCAATCAGCTCAGACTAAATCAGACCAACCCTCTAAATGCCTGCTTGCCGGAGTTTGGTGAGGGTGGCGCGCTGACTTTGCCCTTCGAGTCTTCTGGCCGCAGCGATATGGCCACAGTCGCCTGTAGTAGCGCAGCCGATGAGCTTGGTGGATCTGTCGGAGACATCAAGCTTTCCGGTGAGGAGTACAAAGGTGTTTTCAATTGGAAGACATGGGGTTGGCCACCTCTGCAGCCTTCGATCGACACTGCGAAGCCAACACTTGTTCATCAGGGTGCAAGCTCGCTGAAATTCAACGGAAGCATGATTTCCCGTGGCGGCACTGCGCCGCTTCGGACCGACTCTGGCGGTACACCCGCAGTTGATGTTCGCGGCTCCTACGTCCAGGGTGAACCCGGGATTGGTGCGGTGACCGGCGCTGGAGGCAGTTGCGGGGCGCTTGATGGTGCCGCTGCGCTAGCTCAAACCGCCTTGCGAGCTAGCGCCGGGGCAACCTGTGGCAACGCGCAGCTTGTGCCTGTCTCCGTCAGTCAGGACTATGCCATCGACGAGTCAGTGCCGACCTCGCCTAATCTGACTGCCGGCTCGAGTTGCCCTTCGACCGATGTGATCACTTTCTCGCCGGGCAAATACGATCAGAACGCTGTTGCAACGCTCAACAAATGGTTTGGCAGGGGAGTCGGGGCATGTACCAATAAGACCTTCCATTTTCCTTCCGGCCGCTACTGGTTTGACGCCAACACTGTGAGCAATGGTGTCGGTGCGCCCAATCAACACGCTTTGACTTTCGACAATCCCAGTTCGAACTTTGTGTTTGGAAAGGCCAATGGCTGGAACCCACTCGGTGCTGGTGCGACAGCGGTGAACTTCCCCAAGGCCTGTGACCCAGCTATTCCGGGAGCGAGCATTATTTTGTCGGCCCGCACCGAGTTTCGTCACCTCGCTGGCAGGCTCGCAGTGTGTCCTTATTACGCTGGAAACCCTTCAGATGGAAATGCCCCCTACCCAGCAGTGCTCCAGCAGGCGGAAGTCCCGACGCAGATAATTGCGGTCAGGGCGACCTCTCCTCCTGGAAATTTTTCTAACGTTGGGAACCTTCTGCTTGGTCCAACTGCCACTCCTGCCGCCGCCGCTACATTTGGTTGTAGGTTCAATAACACTCTGAAATGCGATGCGAAAAATGAATTCACGGTGACACTCTCAAGCTTCATGAGCGGCGAAATCGATTCTCTTTCTCTAAATATCACAGGCGCCGAAGTGCTTCCTCTGAATGACTCAGGTGAATCGGCAAACGGTGTTTCCTCTCGCAAAGTCGAACTCACTGTGACCTTGGCCAACGGCACGAGCTGCGTAGTAAATACTGACGGCGCACCCTACAAAGCTGGAATCGCATCCTACGAATTATTGGCCGGGGATTGTGCCCAGAAGATCCAGAGGGGTGAACAACTAGAAGGCGCTGGCATAAAGGTTGAATACAAATACGAGCTCAGGACTGCTTCGGGTGGACTGGAAACGGGTGACAGCCTAAACGAGCCCGGACACAAGCTCAGTCTCGAGGCTGTTCAAGTCGTTGCAAACCCTGGGGTTGGATCTAGCACTGGGAGCTATTCCGGAAATTGGGATACTCAGTCAGAATTCTCACTTGAATTGGGCAATTTCAGTAATTTCACTAACGGTATTGTGGGCACAAGTGTTGCCGACGCTTCTCAGCTTGAGTCTCTCGGGGTAGTGATAAGTCAGCCGCCACGAGTGCCAAGTGGTAACTGGTGCACATTTCCATGTGTACTTGGATCTCGTAAAGGCGAGACGGTCCTAACGCTTAAGTTGAATGACCCTGACCGGACTGTGTGTACCAGAACTTTTTCACGCATTTCTAACCAACCAGGAGACCATTACTACCCGTTGCTAAATGCCTGTGGCCCTCAGCCGCTGAAGGCATCCTCGTTAGTCGGTTCCTCATTAAAGGTTAAGTATGTTGGGCTGAAGTGCGGGTTTGGCCTGTGCGGACAAGCTGAACGTCCCTTGCCGATTGTGAAAGTTGGGCTTGCCGCAACGACTGACTCTTACTCGGGTCCGGTCATTAAGTCTCAGCTCACCATTGATTCCGCTGCTGCTGTCCCTGCTAGCGGGGGTACCGGTGGACCTGCCTCTGCCAACTTCTTTGGCTCGGCTTACCTCAAAAATGTTGCGCTTGACCTGAATTGGAATGGTCAGGCTTCTGGGGCCTCGCTGTTTGGCGGCGAACTTCAGCTCAACAGCCTTGGAAGCTTGATGGCGAGTGGTGCGACAACTGATGTTGTGTGTTGCTCGGCGCCAGAGACCAACATTCGCAAGGTTCGCGTAACGGCCACTATTGGCGGAGTGCCCAAACTTTCGGCCGTGGTAGCAATCAATCGTGACTTACCCTCGGCGGCACCCGTAGTGCTTGAGTGGACAGTCTGCGGCCGAAACGGCGACTGCACCCCCTAACCCCCAACCCCCATCGTTTTGTCTTGCGACAGACCCCCTATAGGGGGTCTGTCG
>JBBDMQ010000413.1:0-1793 GCA_040878245.1 Microthrixaceae bacterium | reverse complement strand
TGGCGAAGTCCAGCCACTGCTGCCCAAGACTTTGGAACGGTGCTTGGCAATGCTGGAACTTTTGCCCAAGAAGTTGTGGGCAAACTCGCAGAGTTCCTAGGCAATCTCGGTCGATGACAGACACGGGTCACCGACCCGGCTCTCGGCAGCCGCGACCACCCATTCGAGCAGCGCGCCCCGGTTCTGGTCAGTCCCGTCAACGTGCGTCGCGAGGCTGGCATCCAGACACCATCGTCGATGCGTACCTTGTGCCGGGGGAGCGGATCATTGTTGAAGAATCCCGATCTGTTCGTGGATTCCTGATGAATCAAGTCATCTTGATTTCAGTAGTTGTTCTACTTCTCTTGACGATTGCCATGCTGGGCCAAACAGCGCTGACTACTTGTGCATTTCTTCTGAGCGCAGGCTTTGTTGGCTTTATCGGAGCCCGGGCACTGCAGGCCTGGTTTACAAGGTATGTCGTTACCGACTTGCGCGTGCTTCGAGTGAGCGGAGTTCTGAACCGTCGTGCCGAGTTCATTCCTTGGAAGAAAATTACCGACATCACGCGCAGCGAGTCGCTTCTGCAATGGTGGGCTCGCACGGCCACAATCTGCATCGAATCGGCGAGCGATGGGTCGGGATTTCGATCTATTGAAGATGTGGACGATCCAGCTCGTTTCTACCGAGTTTTGGTCGAAATGGTGGACCGTAAACAAGGCCGCCTATCAGACGTCACTCTTTCAGATTAAAAGTTGACAGCAGTAAGGTAGACAGCGGCTAGGTCGACATCAGCTAGGTAGACAGCGGCTCAATTTTGGTCTGAACTGAGAGAGTTTCTGCAGTTTCAGTCAGAAGCTCTTCGACTTTGCCGGCCTCGGCCACATCCCCAACCACTGTTGATAAGAGCGCTAATCGTTCGGCAGTGTCGCTCACCGTGGCCTGCTGAATTGGCGAACCCATCCTGACTTTGGCAGCCGACTTTGCACCCCGAAGTTCAGACAGAACTTGTGCTGCTAGCTCTAAAGCCGCCGGGTTGCCGTCTGCGGCGATCAGTTGCAACTCATCTGCTGCAGGCCACTCTGAACGATGCACTGAACCCTCCATCCACCAGGACCAGACTTCCTCGGTGGTGAAAGGAAGAAACGGGGCAAAGAGTCGATGCAGAGTCGACAGCGCAAGAACTAGCGAAGCTCGAGCAGACAGTGTTGCGAGGTTGGGTTCCTCACCTTCATTGCCGTAGGCGCGTCCTTTGACGAGCTCCAGATAGTCATCGCAGAAGGGCCAGAAGAACTGCTCGGTACGCTCGAGCGCTCGCGCATAATCGAATGACTCAAATGCAGCCGTAGCGTCGGCTACTAGTTTGGCCAACGTCGCAACCATTGCTCGATCAAGGGGCTCTGTAATCGCTGAACTCTGCAGCAGGAGTTGGTTGTTTTCGGTTTTTGACACACTGCCTTCACTAGAGGAACCCTCACCAACGGAACCCTCACCAACAGAACCCTCACCAAAAGAAAGAGCAAACTTTGAGGCATTCAGAAGCTTGATCGAGAGACGTCGACCGACCTTCATTTGTGCCTCATCAAAAGTAGTGTCGGTGCCCGGCCGTGCTGAACCAGACCAGTAACGGACACCGTCTGCTCCATGCGCCTCGAGTAGGTGCGTTGGAACCACCACGTTGCCTTTGGACTTAGACATCTTCTTGCGGTCTGGATCCAGAATCCAGCCAGACAGCGCAACGTTTGCCCAAGGTACGGAATCGTGTTCGTACTTGCTGCGAAGGACTGTAGAGAACAGCCAGGTACGAATGATGT
>JBBDMQ010000412.1:0-1798 GCA_040878245.1 Microthrixaceae bacterium | reverse complement strand
GATTCTCGCTGCAGTGACTGTTTTGAGACTCCCATCCTTGAGAGTAATTTGGACTGTTCGCTCGCCAACGAAGCCCGCCTCGCCAAGAAACACCGTTAAGTTCTTTTGACTCTGTCGATAGAGAGTTCCGCCGAGCGCGATTGGGTCTATGCGGCCGAATACTCGGTCTCTCATGGATGGCCAGTCAACCTCTATTGGAGCTATCTGAACATTGAGCCGATCACTAGTTTCGAGCGCCTCTTGTACCCGATCTGCCGGTAACACGAGCATTTTTGATGGAATGCATCCAACATTCAGGCAGGTGCCGCCGAAAGTAGAGCGCTCGACGATTGCCACGTTCCACGAGTCGAACTCCTCGCTCAAAAGCGAGTTGCCTGAGCCAGTCCCGATGATGAGTAGATCAAAGTCGTACATCTGCAGATGCTAGGGCTGAGAGCGAGAGAGATCGAAACTCGCTGCCCGGTTCGGTCTCAGATATAGAACGCGTTACAGTTTCGATGTTCGGTCAGATGGAGGTCATTATGCAGATCGCTTATACAGAAGAACAAGAACAACTGAAGGACGAACTTCGCGCCTACTACGACAAGTTATTGACTGATGAGGTTCGAGATGAGCTTCATCAGGAAATGGGCTGCGGGCCTGTGACCCGAGAAATCGTTAAGCAGATGGCAGCAGACGGCTGGCTCGGAATTGGTTGGCCAACCGAGTACGGCGGCCAAGGCCGTAGCCAGGTTGAGCAGTTCATTTTCTTTGACGAGTCCATGCGCTCAGGCGCCCCTGTTCCCATGCTCACGATTAACACCGTTGGCCCGACCATTATGGAGTACGGAAGCGAGGAACTGAAGGCAGATTTCTTGCCACGGATCTTGGCTGGTGACGTTCATTTTTGTATCGGTTATTCAGAGAATCAGGCTGGCACTGACCTTGCAGCTCTCAAGACCAAGGCGGTTCTTGATGGCGACGAGTATGTGATTAACGGCCAGAAGATGTGGACCAGTCTTGCCTCTGATGCCGACTACTGCTGGCTAGCAGTTCGTACTGATCAGGACGCTCCTAAGCATAAGGGCATCTCGATGATCATCGTCGATATGAAGACTCCTGGAATTACTGTTGACCCGTTACATCTGTTGTCGAGTCACGATATAAACGCCACGTTCTTTGATGATGTTCGTGTGCCAGCGACCAACCTTGTTGGAGGAGAGAACAACGGCTGGGGCTTGATCATGAGCCAGCTCAATCACGAGAGGGTCACCCTGTGCTCCTCGGGGCTGCTCGAGCAGAGCTACTTCGAGGTTCGCCGCTGGGCGCAGAACACAGTCGGTGCAGACGGCAAGCGTGTTATCGATAACGAGTGGGTTCAGTTGAATCTGGCCAAGGTTCACGCCGGTATCGAGTTCCTGCGGCTTATTAACTGGAAGGTTGCATGGACCGCAATGCATGCGCCCCTAGACATCTCCGATGCTTCAACCATCAAAGTCTTTGGTACCGAGTTCTACCTTGATGCCTTCCGGATGATGATGGAAGTTCTTGGGCCTCGCTCTTATCTCGATAGAGAATCAACCGGAGCGATCCTGAAGGGTCGGATGGAGATGAACTACCGCAGCCTGCTGATTCTGACCTTCGGCGGTGGAACAAATGAGATTCAACGCGACCTGATTGGCATGTTTGGTCTTGGCTTGCCTAGAGCTCTGCGCAATTAATGCAGAGCGTTGATTCAGGCCGGATACGTATTCGATAGATGTGAAGGGATAGTCAAGTGGATTTTGCGCTCAATGAGGAACAGCTAGCAATCAGTGAT
>JBBDMQ010000411.1:0-9926 GCA_040878245.1 Microthrixaceae bacterium | reverse complement strand
CAAGTTCCTGGCCCGCCCATAGCAAAGTCGTTGCCCACGGCATCAATAGATGTCAACACTGCTGGCCCGTTGCCGATCAGGTTGCCTTCACGAAGCGGTTCGGTAATCTGCCCATCCTCAATCAGATACGCCTCGGTCATCCCGAACACAAAATCGCCCGTGGCAGTGTTGACCTGCCCGCCGCCAAGGTGCGCTATGTAGACGCCAGATTTAGTGTCGGCCAGAATCTCATCTGGGGTAGAAGTACCGCCAAGTAGGTAGGTATTAGTCATTCGAACCATAGGGAGGTGCTGGTAGCTCTGGCGCCGACCGTTACCAGAAGAGGCGCGGCCCTCGGCCCGTGCACGAAGGCCATCCCACATGTAGTCAACCAAAATGCCATCTTGAATCAGGACGTTGCGTTGTGCCGGGCGCCCTTCATCATCAATAGCGAAGCATCCCCATTCACCACCCATAGTTCCATCATCAACAAGTGTCACCAAGGTTGATGCAACTTGCTCACCGAGTCGGCCAGCAAACACCGAAGCGCCCTTGCCTACCAAGTCGGCTTCTAGACCATGCCCACAGGCCTCATGAAACATAACTCCACCACCGCCCGGTCCGATCACAACTGTCATCTCACCTGATGGCGCTGGACGGGCAGCCAACTTAGTGATGGCTCGCTGTGCCGCTGTGCGCGCCAGATCAGCGACTTCATAGGATTCAAATAATTCGAACCCAACAGTTCGACCGACCGACTCGCGCCCCGTCTGCATGCCAGTATCGCCAGTAGCAACTGCCGAAATCGAGAACAAAGTCTTGACTTGATCGTCGGTGCCAAGAATGCCGTCAGTGTTGGCCACCAAGATTTGCCGGTGCGAATCTGCGTAGCGAGCCGAGACCTGAGTAATGGCAGCACCTTCGGCGCGAGCTATTTCATTTGCAGTTAATAGCAACTCAACTTTTTTAGCCTTCGGAACCTCGCCCGGAAAGATGCGAACCAAGTTGGGTGCTTTCGCTTGGACCTTGTCGAGATTAATAATTTTGGTGCCTTCACCAGACCCTCTTGCGGCTGCAGCAGCAGTCTCAGCAGCGGCAAGTAAACCGGCCTCTGACAAATCCGAGGTGTGAGCAAACCCAGTGGATTCGCCGACAACAACACGGATACCAGCGCCACGGTCCCTCCCCGAGGTGAGTTCTTCTATTCGGCCATCATCAAGAAGTGCTGAGGAAGAACGTTTCTCCTCAGCAAAGATCTCGGCAAAATCGGCTCCACGAGACGAGGCTGCGGTCAAAACTCGCTGAATAATCTGCTCTTCTATCATGTGGATTCTCCTCAAAAGACTGTGATGACACAGTGCACAGGGCATTTGGATGTGCCTTGGCCTGACTAAGTGTTTACTGTATCGGTTGTGTCTATACGCCCCGGCCTGTCGGCCACCGTCGAACTCACCGTTTCTGACAGCGATACAGCACTAGCGTTTCGCTCGGGAGATGTACCAGTTCTTGCCACGCCGCGAGTCATTGCGTTACTCGAAGAAGCGGCTGTTATTGCCGTGCAAGGCGAGCTGGATCCTGGCTGCTCAACGGTGGGAGTGCGAGTGCAAATTGAGCACATCTCCCCCACTGCTGTCGGCGGAGTTGTTACAGCCGAGGCCCATCTAGAAAAGGTTGAGGGGCGGCGCCTGATATTTCACGTCTCCGCCCGAGACGAGCGCGGCCTGATTGCAGCTGGCAAAGTCACCAGGGTGCTTATCAACATCGAACGTTTCTTAGAAAAGACTCGCTAATAGTTTGCAGGCCTGCCGCCCCGATAGAGTCGGGAGGGCTATGGACGAGGAGGATCGTAAAGAAACACTGCTGCAAATAGACGGCAAGCTTCTTGAAGCACAGCTGCCGAAAAACAATTGGCGCAGCGTGCTCCTTCGCCTGCTCATCAGCCTGCTTTTCCTAGCATTGTTGTTCTCACAGCTTCCCGACGTGTCGGTGAGCGACGTCATCCCAGAGATAACAAGTGCCGCAGTGCTGTGGGTTTTGCTCGCAGTCTTGGTCCATATCTTTGCCTACGGGCTGCAAACTGTTCGCTGGTCTACCGTGTCGAACACACTCGGGATTGGTCTGCCGTTTCGGCGCATGTTCTCTCACCTGCTTGCCGGAGAGTTTGTCTCAAATGCGTTGCCCACTTCATTTGGCGGCGATGTCGTTCGAGTAAGACGGCAGGGCCAAGACACAGGCGACTATGCAGATGCCTTTGCTGCAACCGCACTTGAGCGGCTGACAGGTTGGCTTGTTCTACCTTTTCTTTCTACTGCGGCGATGCTGATTCATCCTGAGTTTTTTCGCCTAGGCACCGCTTCACTTGTGGCAGTAATCATCAATATCTGCACAGTGATTGCCCTCGTTGCAATCCTGTGGGCGGCGGGCCACGAAAGAGGAGCAGGACGACTGATTGGGCAAAGCGGGTGGCGGCGATACCTTGCGGCCGTTCACCTAGGTGTCATTGCATTCAAAGGTCGTCCCGCCCGGATTCTTGAGGTGCTAGCTGCTGGCTTAGGGTTTCAGTTTCTGCAGTGCGTCTCGGTATACGCAGCAGGGCGTGCGCTGAACATTGACCAAGTCACGCTCCTTGCAGCCTTGGCATTCTTCCCGCCAACTGCTATCGCACAAAACCTGCCGATTGCCTTAGGCGGTCTCGGCATACGGGAGGCTGTGTTTGTGCTCTTTTTTGGTGCTCTCGGTGTTTCAGACGCTAACGCTATTGCCTTAGGTCTCTTGGTCTACTTGATCTTCATTGTGGCAAGTCTGGCTGGGGCCCCAAGCTTTGCATTTGGCCGCACAAGGCAGGAACAAGCCCAACTCACAGGGGAGACATGACGTACAGCTAGATGGGCTGTAACTTATGGAGCGCTGATGGAAAATACTTCTTCTCACTTACTCGATTCGATTCATGGTCCAGCAGACCTCCGTGTTCTTGACGGTCAGCAACTTCAGTTGCTCGCTCAAGAGATTCGCGAATTCATTGTTGATCGAGTGAATACACATGGCGGCCATCTGGGATCAAACCTTGGTGCTGTAGAGATCACCCTGGCGCTACATCGGGTGTTTCATTCGCCTGATGACATCATTCTGTGGGACACCGGCCATCAGGCATACGTGCACAAAATGCTGACCGGTCGCAGCGACAGCTTTGACACTCTTCGCCAAGAGGGCGGGCTGTCTGGCTATCCCAGTCGGTCCGAATCTGAACATGACTGGATCGAAAACAGCCATGCCTCAACCGTGGTCTCCTATGCACATGGCCTGTCAACTGCACTACACCTGCAGGGTGACCACAATCGCCATGTCGTCGGGGTGTTGGGCGACGGGGCACTCACTGGCGGCATGGCCTATGAGGGGCTCAACAACCTTGGTCACTCAGGCCGCAAAGCAATCATCATTCTGAATGACAACGGTCGTTCTTATGCCCCCACCGCATCAAGCCTGAGCGAGAGTTTGGCCAAGCTTCGGTCTTCAACTACCTATCGCCGTCAAAGCGCGCGGGTTGAGCGACTGATCGCAGATTTGCCCCTAGGCGCCTACCTTGAACGTGGGGTAGATGGCGCCAAAGCTGCCATCCGTGAAATGTTTGAACCACCGGCGTTCTTTGAACAACTCGGTGTGACCTATCTCGGCCCTTACGACGGCCACGACATTTTGACCGTTGAAGAAGCGTTAAGAAATGCCTCCAAGATGGACGGCCCAGTAGTTGTGCACTGCCTCACCCAAAAGGGTCGGGGGTATGCGCCAGCAGAGAATGATCCAATCAAGAACATGCACGACTTGTCCGAGCTCAAATCCGGCTCATATACAAGTGCGTTTTCAGAGGCCATCCTCCAAGAAGGAGCAAACCGGCCAGAGCTTGTGGCAATTACCGCCGCAATGCCCGATTCAACAGGTCTTCTTCCATTTGGGGAAGCCTTCCCTGATCGCATGTTTGATGTTGGTATTGCTGAACAACACGCGGTGACTTCGGCTGCAGGAATGGCCATGGGAGGTTTGCGACCAGTAGTTGCTCTCTACGCCACATTCCTGACTCGAGCCATTGATCAAGTCAACCTAGATGTAGGTATGCACAATCAGCCTGTGGTGTTTGTGCTTGATCGGGCTGGTATCACTGGCGATGATGGCCCATCGCATCACGGTGTACTTGACATGGTGCTGTTGTCAAAGGTTCCAGATTGCACGATCTTTGCGCCCTCCAATTATGCCGAGGTTGCTCAGATGCTTCACGATGCACTCGAGCTGTGCACGACTGGACCTTCAGCTATTCGGTACTCAAAGACCATGCCGCCAGCCGGGCAGACCATGACAGGCTCTGGGCTATGTGCCCGCCAAGTTCGTTCTGGCCAAGACGTGTGCTTAATCGGTGTTGGTAAAATGCTTGCAGCCGCAGAAGAAGCGGCGGCACGTCTTGAAAGCCACGGAATCAATGCAACTGTTTGGGACCCACGAGTAGTTAAGCCGCTCGACCCAGAGATGCTTGAAGATGCCGCAGGTCATCGTCTGGTGATTACCATTGAGGATGGTCTACGAGATGGTGGAATAGGTGCCTCCGTGGCCGACTCGCTCTCACAGCTTGCACCCACCGATGGGCCATCAGTCAGAGTCCTTGGTGTGCCGACTGTTCATCTTCCCCAAGGCAATGCAGACACTATTCTGTCCAAGCTTGGCTTGGATGCAGATGGCATTGTTGACGAGGTGCTTGCCTGGAGTCGCTCCACCACAGGTCAATCGCGTTCGGCGGACTCTTAAACAGCCTGCCTAGGTTTCACTCGGGTTGGTTCCCTGAGCTGGTGCCCTCCAATGGTGCTCGGTGAGGTCGCAGGGTTAGCTATAGAACGGGTTCTCACCCGAGGCATGATCGGTTGCATCAATCACTTCGAGTACCTCAGGAATGTTCTCTTTGATGCTGTGCTGAATACCCTCAGTCAAGGTTGCAGCGCTCGCTGAGCAGCCCTGACAGCCACCACCCATGGTGACGTAGACGTTGTTCTTGTCGTCTACTCCCACCAAGGTTGCGAACCCTCCATGTGCAGCCAACATGGGATTGATACTGGCTTCGAGAAGCTGCTGTACCTTTTCGGCCACATCGCCCGACAATTCAATGTTGATGTTGGCAAGAGGATCTGCGCGATTCGGGTTGCGAATCACCAATCCGCCTTGTCCCGCAGACTTAGGTAAATCAAGTTCGGCTCCACGAAGCAACTCCACAGAATCGTTCGGAATAACCACGGTGAGATCCTCGACCATGTAGCGCAAGTGATCTTCATCAACAGAGTCAATTTCCTCGAAAGACAGGTCGTAGGTGTACTCCACACCTTTGGTTCCTGTGATTGCGACCCGCAACGCAAGCGCAGCTGGGTCTTCCTCAGCGGAGCGAATTTCCCGAACCGTAGCTAAAGCCTCGTCACTCACCCTCATGACCACATCAGTGGTGACTGCAGTATCAGTGGTGGCTGCAGGATCAGCGGGACCTGAAGAATCAGGAGCAAATGGGCTTACACGAGGAGAATCAAGGCTCATAGAGGAAATAGTTTACTTGGGATTGTTACGCAGTATCTGTTCGCCCCGCTGTTAGTTTAAGAAGCATGGGAACTTTTTCTAGGTCTTGGTCACTCACAAAGCAGTCTTGGCAGGTCCTGCGATCCGACAAGGAGTTGGTGCTGCTTCCCGCAATTTCTGCTGTTGCTTCGCTCATTATGGCGACCCCATTCTTTGCCATCGCTGTTCTGACAGCTACTGCAAGCCAAGACAGCGCTAGCTCGGCAGCGAGTTCCTCAACAAGCAGTAGCGGATTAGCGATCCCTGGCTACATAGCCCTGTTCCTCGCCTATTTGCTTGTTGCGTACGTCACTATCTTCTTTCAGAGCGCTCTTATTTTGGCAGCGAATGAGCGCATGTCTGGAGGAGACCCAACTCTGAAGTCGGCCCTGCAAGGCGCCTGGTCTCAGGCGGGGCACATCCTGCCTTGGGCAATCATCAGCGCCACCGTGTCTATTGTGCTTTCGGCCATCCAAGAACAATCAGGCGCTATTGGCAAGTTTGTGGTGGGCCTAGTGGGAATGGCTTGGACGCTAGTCACGCTTCTAGTGCTGCCCATCTTGGTGATTGAAGGGGTCGGGGTAAAAGAGGCTTTCACGAGATCGGCCACCGCCTTTAAACGCACCTGGGGTGAAAACGTTGTGGGCAACGGCGGAATCGGGCTGATCTCGGCTCTTGTCATGCTTGCAGGCGTACTTCTATGCATAGGAATCATTGTGATTGGGGTGTCTGCAGACATTTGGCCACTGGGACTGTTCGGGGGCATCTTGATGGTGGTCTGGATAATTTTGGTAAGCGTATTTTCTACGGCGCTATCGGGAGTGTTTCGCACTGCCCTGTACCGCTACGCCATGTTTGGCGAGTCCTCCTCGGGATATAGCCAAGACATGATTGAGAATGCCTTCAAGCCAAAGAAACTCGGCAAGAGCGGCACCGTCTGAACTCATTACGCTCACTTCCGAGTCAACTCGGATGTTTTTGGTCGACTATCGACCAAAAACAACCGAGTTGCGCCGGACTCCGGGCGGATCAGCGGGGGCAGAGCGGTAGCGAGCGGGCAGAGCGGCACCACTCCCTATAGCTTCAGACCGTGCTCCTCGGCCTCTGCAGCTAACTCCAGCCATGCCTCCTCGGCGGAATCCTCAACAATTTTGGCTGCGGCGAGTTCCTCACCTAGTGATGCAAGTTCCGCATGATTTCCAGCAGCGGCGGCAGCGACTAGCCCCTCGGTCAATACTCCTGACCGTTTCTGCGACGCGGACAGTGCTTTTTCGGCCTGCTTGAGCTGATGGCGAACTGTAGAGGAACTCCGCTTTGGTCGAGATCCTCCAGCAGACCCGCCCGCGCTGGAAATTTCCGCGCCAGACCCGCCAGAACCGCCAGCGCTGACCGTCTTAGCACTAGCGCGCTCTGCAGACCCAGCACCCCCGGCGGTGCGCGGTCCGCCCGAGGCGTCTGTGGTTGAACTGCTTCCTGACCCTGTTGCAGACAGACGGCGTCCGGAACCTCGTGCAGCACGACGCTCCTCCTCATAGGCGGCATAACCTCCGGGGCGTCGAGCTGCTGTGCCAGCTCCATCAAGCACAATGACATCAGCCACAGTGCGTTCCAAAAAAGCCCGGTCGTGGCTCACCACAATGAGGGCACCTGGCCAATCTTCGAGAAAGTCCTCGAGCTGCCTCAAAGTATCGAGATCTAAATCATTGGTGGGCTCATCAAGAAACAAGACATTCGGTCGCTCTGCAAGAGTGAGTAGTAGCTGCAGCCGGCGACGCTCCCCACCGGAAAGCAAACCAATCGGCGCCCACTGCGAATCACCGTCAAACCAGAAGGCCTCCATCAGCGCAGTATCGGTCCAGTCCGCTTCTCCGTGCCCGCCCGTGACGGCATCTCTGACCCGCTGTTTTGGGTCGAGCTCCTGACCTTTCTGGTCGTAGTAACCAATGCGGACCGTACTGCCCACATCTACTGAGCCTGCACGCGGCAACAACCGGCCCGACAAAATATCGAGCAACGTTGACTTACCAGTTCCGTTTGGGCCAACGATTCCCAAGCGCTCGCGCTTATCGAGCAACAGTTCCACGTTCGAGAACAGATCATCGCTCGAGTCATACCCGTGAGACACCTGATGGAGTTCAATGACTCGATCCCCTAAACGTGGAACTCCAATGTGAAGTGGAAGTTCGCCGCTGCGTGCAGCAGCCTGAGCGCGCCCTGTAACGATTGCGGTAGCCGACTCAATCCGGGCTTTAGGTTTGGCGGTTCGAGCAGGTGCGCCTCGTCGCAGCCAAGCAAGTTCGGTGCGCGCTAGGTTCTTGCGCGTTTGCTCGGCTTTCTCTGCATGTTCCTCTCGCTGAGCTCGCCCCGCTAAGTAGGCCCCATATCCACCTTCATGGGTATAACCCTTGCCTCGATCAAGCTCAAGAACGCGAGTAGTAATCCTGTCAAGAAAGTGGCGATCGTGGGTAACCAACACCAATCCACCACGATGCGCTGCAAGGCGATCCTCGAGCCAGGCAATTGCATCAATGTCTAGGTGGTTTGTGGGCTCGTCCAGAATCAGCAGATCAGTTTCGGTGACCAATGCTCGAGCCAAGGCCACCCTCTTGGCCTGACCACCAGACAAACTGCGAACATCTTGATCCATCAGCGGGCCTAACCCGAGTCGATCAGCAACCGAGGCCACCTCCCACTCTGCATCCTCAAACCCAGCAATCACGGCTTCCCGCACGGTACCGGCCGAAAGTGTTGGGTCCTGATCGAGCACATCAATGCGAATGCCTCTTCCGCGGCGAACCGTCCCCGACTCAGGCTCAGCCGTTCCCGCAATGATGCTTAGCAGCGTGGACTTTCCGCAACCGTTCAGACCAACTACGGCTAGTCGGTCAGAATCCGAGATGGTAAACGACACGTCGGCAAAGAGTGGCCGCCCAGGACGGCTAGCAGATACGGCATCGACATCAAGCAAGATCACTGCGCAAAGCTACGGCGCAATAGCCCCTCGCGCCGAACTGAGCTTGACCGAGCGGTGCGAATTAGTGGCGACTCACGGGATCACTAGCGAATACTGCAATGGTGGTTTCGGAACGCCAGCCGAATTAACTGCCAGGGGCTGATGCAGTCTTGTTTTGTATGAACCAGTCGCTGTAGATCTTGTAGATCTCTTCACCTAGTCCTTGTGCATAGAGTTCGGTGCTTTGCTCAACCTCAATGTGCAAGCCATCGGTTCTCAAATTTTGATCTGCTAATCGCTCAGGTCCAAGAAATTCCGGTAGGTCCAATACCCTGACGGTGTTTGGACGAGCCGCCGCCACCTCACGCATCAGTTCATGCAATCTGCGCATGCGAGCGGGGTCGGCCTGCCGCTGAAGTGCCTCGGACTTGCCCTCAAGTGACCACTGCCCGTACTCCGGCCACAACACCAGCAAAACCATGGCGCCGTCTGCAGCTAAGAGATCAACTGCGGTGGTGACTTCGCTTCGCACAAACTCATCAACCTTGGGGTCACCAATAGAGGACCAGGTGTCTGAACCCGGTAGGCGTACATCTGGCACCTCCCAAGCAGCAGTGATGAGTTGCGCAATATCTGGCTGATCGGCGGCCACTACTTGTGACCATCGCTCGGGCCAATCACGACATTCCTGAGTTACCGCTATCTCAGCCTCGACCCGCAT
This sequence comes from Microthrixaceae bacterium, assembly GCA_040878245.1. GTDB lineage: Bacteria > Actinomycetota > Acidimicrobiia > Acidimicrobiales > Microtrichaceae > IMCC26207. The sequence continues at coordinate 693 of JBBDMQ010000411.1, read as the reverse complement.
CATGTCAAAGCGACTCACACCGCAGCCGAGTGCCACGTCGCCGCCAATATCGCTGAGGCGGCTAGGTGGGTTTGTGGCCTGTGTATCGGCGGTGGCCATGCCCATTGCCATGAGCAGTGCAGCTGAATCACCAAAGGTATCTACGCTTGCCACGGCCGGAGGCCTAGGAACTTCGCTTGCTGCTTGAGTGGTAGTCGAGCGTGGTAGTGCCGAGGCGGCACGAGAATTGAACGCATCAAGTGCAGCCTCGAAGTCAGTACTTCTCTCTGACTCGTCGATGGGCCACGGAATCAACGCAAGCAGCGCCACTCCCAGCATCGAAGCCACAGCAACTTGTACCGAACGTTGCCGACTTGGCCAACGCTTCAAACGGATGGGCTGCTCAAGTAGCCGAAATGAGACCTCAGCCACTACTAGCGAGCAACTCACCGCCAAAACTGCTTGAGGTCCCCGACCCCAGGTCGGTAACTCTTGGCGAACCACCAAAAAGATGGGCCAATGGGCAAGATAGATTCCATAGGAGCGCAGTCCGAGCCAACGCAACCAGCCGACAGAGAACGCTGAACGAAGCGGTGAGCGAGGTAGTGACAATGAAGCAATGACTGCGCAACTCATGAGCGCATAGAGCGCAAACCCTCCTTTGTACAGCCAAGAAGTGGCCTGGGGAAGAGTCCACCACCAGTAGGCCTGAAG
>JBBDMQ010000410.1:0-9957 GCA_040878245.1 Microthrixaceae bacterium | reverse complement strand
CCTTGCGATAGCCATCAGCACTTCATCCACAGAGAAGATTCACGAGACGAATTTGCGAGTGAGCCAGTCAACAATGAGGTGGTTGACCCGATCAGGAAACTCTTCGTGAACCCAGTGACCAGCTTTGGCCACTGTATGCATCTCTAGATCGGAGCACAGCAAGGGCATGCCTGATGCAAGCTCGGGTGGCAAAGCTGGGTCCCATTCTGCGCAGATCATCAAAGCTGGTAGTTGTAGCGCCTGCGTCCCTACCTCGGGGAAATTGACGGCATTCTGGTCAATGTTTCGATACCAGTTCAGTGGCCCTCGAAACCCTGTTCGTTCAAATGTCGAGGAGTACAAGTCAAGGTCTTGAGCAGTGAGCACCGAAGGTGCAACATTCGGCAGGCCCTCAAGATCTATAAATGGATTGAAGTTGAATCCGCTTTCGCGAGCCATTCCTAACTCTGCGAGACGCAGAGGGTCGACACCGCAGACTGAGAGTTTCTCAAAAAGCAGTCGTGCACGAGTATCTAAAATTGCTTCGGCAACGCCCGGTGATTGAAACCACAACATGTACATCTGTTCCAGATCTTCGCCGAACATCATTTTGAGGAACTCCGTAGTTGGGAATGGTGTGTATGGCGTGCACACTCCAACAACTCCTGCGCAGCGCTCAGGAAACAAAACGGGCATACCCCAAGCAACAAATCCGCCCCAGTCGTGTCCAACAAATACTGCAGTATCAATCTCGAGTGCATCGAGTAGCTCAACGAGGTCCCCGCAGAGTTGTCCCAAACCAAAAGCTTCAATCTGCTCTGGTGAGGAGGAGTTTCCGTAACCTCGCTGATCAGGGGCAACTGCTCTGAATCCCGCATGGCCAACTGTTTCAAGCTGGTGTCGCCAGGAGTAAGCCAAATCGGGGAAGCCATGACAAAACACCACAGCAGGGGCATGAGAGCCAGATGTGCCGAGGATTTGATGAACAGAGAGCTCAATGGCTTCCGGCAGCCGCCCAACTGGTTGGTGATCGCCCGAGAGAGTGAACTTTTCTGCCCGCGGAAATTCAGCCATCCTTAAAATCTAGTTCCCCAGTAGATCTAGTTTCCCTAGGGATCTAGTTTCCAAAAAGACCAGTAACCCACTTGGTAATCTCTGCGCCGAATAGCAGGCTCACCACAGTGGTGGTGAGTAGTAACGCACCCATCACTACCCACGCAATCGGAGAGATCTTTCCGTCCTCCGGAATGCCGGGAATATTGCGCCTAATAAGACGTATGGTCCGCTCTGCCCAAGCAAAAGGTAGGAGTGACAGACCCACAATGATGAGCACCCATCCCGGGCCAGGCAACGGAAGAGCTGCGATACCAATCCCTACAACCACGAAGCCGCCAATGATTCGTAGGACACGAATACCAACATGTCGGCGGGCTTCGGCCTCTGTTTCCTCCTCTTCACCTGTTTGATATTCGGCTTGGATAGCCGCATCAAGTACACGTCTACTGAGCTCCTGAACAGGGTGCGAATCATGATCGACACTGCCACCGACACTTCCACCGACGCTGCCACCGACACTGCCACTGCCACTGACACTGCCACTGACACTGGTCTGTTCGTTCGTCTCGCCTTGGTCCGGCAACTGGCTTTCTGAAGCCGTCTCTGACTGGTTTTCTGACGGTGAGTTTGAGCTCTCTTGGTTGCCTTGCACATCACAAGTATGCCGAACCCGTTGTGTCCTTGTGGCCCAGTATCGGCTAAACCATGACCCTATGGCAGAAGAGTTTGAATCCGTAGACGAGTTTCCTGAACCCAAAGCCCCTGCTCCGGTGACCGTAACCGCTCAGAAGACTCCGAAGAAGCCCGCCAAAAACACTGACAAAAATACTGACAAGAAGCCCGCCAAGCAGCCCGCCAAGAAGCCCGTTAAAAACACTGTCAAAAAGACCGCCAAGAAGGCTGAACCAGCTAAGCGTTCGGCCATATGTGCCTCAATAACTCAAGAGATGATGAATGATCTAGTGCTCTTCGTCGTTGGTGAAGGTATTGAGATTGAACCACTCGAAACTTCAGTGGCTCTGCCTGGAATGGGAGACATTGCGCTGCGGTTAGCTCTCCTGGTGACGGGAGCAGAATTTGACCTTCGCTCAGAGGATGCGGGCCGTGTTCGTGTCATCGTTTTTGCTGATGGAGATGTCTCGACACGAGCAGCCGATTTTGATGGCGATGTTTCTGACACCGAGGTTGGTGTGCCTTCGGCAGCAACGCCTGGGATGCCCGTCGCACCTGCTCCCATACCAGTCCGTGTTGAGGCACTCGTCGAACCCTCAGTGGAACTTCGCGCCAACTCAATTGTTACGGTCGGACTCAATCTAAAGACTGCCGAGCTGATCTCGCTGCAGACCAATCCAGATGCCCCCATCCCTGACGGTATTGACCCAGCAAGTTGGGCTGGAGCACTCGGTATGTTCTCTATGTTGTTCGGCTCCTTAGGAGATGGACTGTTTGACACTCTGGGCGAACACGTTGGAGTGGTAAGCCAAGAACTTGACCCGGTAGTTGGTCAGACGCTGACCCAGATAGGGGTTGCTCAGGGGCCTGCTCAAATCAGCGTGTCTTCGGGGCTGCTGACCATTGCCTTGGCCGCAGCCGACAACGTGGTGGGGCGAGCCCTGCCTGTTCCGATCGCAGGCAAGAGAGTGGGCCTTGGGTTGGCGAGTTCCGTGGTTGATTCATTGAGCCAGATGTTGATACTTCGAGCGGCAGGTGACCTTCCATTGCCCTTCGAACTTGACCTTGAACTTGGCGAACAGCAAGTCGGTGGCCGCATCCGTAACACTCGGTTGTTGCCTGAGTCCTTCCCGGACCTGCGCTCGTCATTGCGCACAGAGGTGCGGACTCGTCTATTAAGAGGGCGACTTGAGCTTTCGGTTCAAGCAGCTTGGCTGGAGCTTCCACCTTTGCTGCCTTCGTTCTTTAACCAACTCTCTCGCAGGGTTGGAGAGTTGGTTTCGCTAGCACCCCTGCGAGTTCGCTTCCCTGCTCGGATTGAACTTCCCGTGATACCAAACAGCTCAGACACTATTGGAGTGCTCATCGATGATCTACGAGTCACCACCGAGGGCCTTGGCCTTGTGGTGTCACTCGCTTAGCAGTCACCCATGCCATCACCACAACTCCGGGCGCTTTTAGCAAGGGACGGGATCTTTAACACCCGAGACCTTGGTGGGATTGCCAATCAGTCTGGGCAAGTAATTCTTGGGAAACGGCTTATTCGAGCCGATGCTCTGCAGCGTGTACGTGGTGCGGGAACGGCGCTACATGAGTTTGGTGTAGTTCGAGTTCTTGACCTGCGAGACGATCTAGAGCGGCAGAAGTCTGGTGAGATTTCAGTGCCCGGAATCACGGTTGAGCATCACCCCGTGATTGACCCTGCATTTGCATGGGACGGCGAGGAAGGGGCAGAGGTCTCTGATCTTCTCTATGCACGATATTGCGAGATTCTTGGGGCATTTGGCTCAAGATTTACTGGTGCCGTGAACTCAATTGCCGAAGTAATTGACGCCTCGGATGCAGGCTCTCCTGCTGCTGTGGCATTTCACTGCGCAATTGGTAAAGACCGCACCGGTTTACTGACAGCCTTGCTGTTGTCGATCCTTGGAGTTGATGCTCCTGAGATTGCTTCTGACTACGCCAAGTCAAGCACCGCTACAGCTGTGCAAGTTCAGTGGCTATGGTCATTTAGCCTTCCTGGTGGAAACGCTACGGACCTTGACCTGAATATGGGCGTATGGTCGGCTCGACCAGAGACCATGTTGCGTACTCTTGCATGGGTTGATGCCGAGTTTGGTGGCGGCGAGCGTTACATGATGGAGCAGGGACTTGATGCTGAGGTTTGTGTCAAGCTACGCAACTCGTTACTTACCCCGATGACCTGATCTATTCAAAAATAAATACATTTATTCAAGTACTACTAGGGAGAAATCATGTTGAAAAAAGGCGATCAAGCACCCGAGTTTTCATTGTTGAATCAAAATGGCGAAAAGGTCACTTTGTCTGAACTCCTCAAAGCTGGGGCAGTTGTGTTGTTCTTCTACCCAAAGGCAATGACAACTGGTTGCACCAAAGAGTCCTGTCATTTCCGTGACTTAGCAGCTGAATTTTCGGAAGTTCAGGCTCAGCGTGTTGGAATTTCGGCTGACACGGTAGATAAGCAGGCAGCCTTTGATAACAAGCACAATCTTGGCTACCCCCTCTTGTCTGATCCTGATCGATCTGTTGCTACTGCATTCGGTGTTAAGCGGCCGGGACCGATCATGAATAAGCGGGCAACTTTTGTGATTGGCACAGACCAAAAAATCTTGGCTGTTATCGGCTCCGAACTCAACATGGATGTCCATGCCGATGAAGCGCTGACGGTCCTGCGTTCCGCAGCCGTCTGAGTCCGTCTGGAGTGGCTGCTCAACGACCAGAATCCAAGGCATCTGTCCTGCGAGCCCTAGTTTCGGACCCGCAGGTCACTTCGGTAAACCGTCTGCCAATGCGCAGCTCGGGCTACCTCTCTGACAGCATTGAAGCCGCCCAAGCAGAGCAGTCAGAACTGCCGGGGTCTGCGCCGGATGTTCGCTCTCCTTGGCAGATCAGTTTGGATGGGCTGTGGAAATTTCAATTGCTTGGTCGGCCAGATGACCTGACAGCAGAGTTGCTCACGGGTAGCTGTAGTGCCTCCGCTTGGAACTCAATTCGAGTTCCCGGAGCATGGACTCTTCAGGGCGCAAACTCCAAAATCGGCGATGGCAGGAATGCCTTTGAGGCACCCCATTACACCAATGTGATCATGCCCTTTGATGCAGACCCACCCGAAGTGCCAGCGAGCAACCCCACTGGCGTGTACCGACGAACAGTGGCAATTCCTCAGGAGTGGGCGGGCCGCCGAATCGTTTTGCGTGTGGGCGCTGCCGAGTCGGCCTTGCAGGTTTTTGTCAACGGGGAGTCTGTTGGCGGCGGAACAGACAGTCGCTTACCGAGTGAGTTTGATCTGACTCCGTTTCTGCGTCCGGGGCGCAACTTCAAGCTTGCGCTAGTAGTTGCAAAGTGGTCTGCCCAAACTTGGCTCGAAGATCAAGATCAGTGGTGGCACGGCGGAATTCAACGTTCAGTCAGTTTGTACTCGACTCCACTGAATCACTTGCAGCAGGTCAAACTACTCGGAGGGCTTCAACCAGTTGCGAAGCTCAAGGCAAAATCCGGCAGCGACAAAGCAGAACTGCCCGCAGCCAGGCAACTGCGCGTAGGCACCTTGCAAGCCGAGATTGTGGTGGCTGGGCCAGCAACTCGTGAACCGGGCTGGACAGTAGAACTGCGGGTTGAAGAACTTGGTGGCTCAGCAAAGATCAGGGCAACAACCTCTGCATTAGCCCTGCCAGTTTGGGATAGCTCCAATGAGGTAGCTCAACTCATCGGTGGAATGTTTGTCGAGCCCGGCCTGTTGCGTTGTGAGCTCGATGTTCCAAAGGTACGAGCATGGTCTCATGAATCTCCGCAGCTATATCGAGTGCTCACACTGCTACGTGATCCCTCGGGTGAGTTGGTGCAGGTGCAGACTGCCAAACTCGGTTTTCGTACCGTGGAGGTTGCTCACAACGAGTTGCTCATCAATGGTCAACCCGTGTTACTTCATGGCGTGAACCTGCATGAACATGATCCCGATCGCGGCCGTGCAGTAAGCGCAGAACTGACACGAAGCGATCTGTACATGATGAAGGCGCATAATTTGAATGCAGTGCGCGCTGCGCACTACCCACATGACGAGCACCTTGCTGAGCTCTGCGATGAACTCGGAATGTACCTAGTAGATGAAGCCAATGTTGAGTCTCATGCACGGCAGCGCTCTCTGTGTCATGACCCAAGGTTTAGTCACTCAATTCTTGAACGTGTGCAGCGCATGGCCCAGCGCGATGTGCACCACCCAAGCATCATTTTGTGGTCACTCGGTAACGAGTCTGGGGACGGCGCAGTTCATCAGGCAGCAGCTGCCTGGCTTCGTAGCTATGACCCAACTCGACCCGTTCAGTACGAGGGCTCGGTTATGCACGACCTTTTTGCTGAAGCTCCGGCCACCGACATCGTCTGCCCCATGTACTCCTCTATTGACGAGATCTTGGCATGGGCCGCTGCAGGGCGTGACTCCCGCCGACCGCTGATTTTGTGCGAGTACTCCCATGCAATGGGTAATTCAAACGGATCACTTGCGGATTACTGGGATGCCTTTGAATCAACACATGGTTTGCAAGGTGGGTTTATCTGGGAATGGTTAGATCACGGTCTTCGAAGAACAGATAGCAACGGAGTAACTTTAATAGGTCCCGATGGCTCGGTGAGCTGGGGCTACGGCGGAGACTTTGGTGACTCGCCGACAGATAACAACTTTATTTGCGACGGCTTAGTTTCGGCAGACCGCATTGCGCATCCAGTGATGACCGAGGTGCGACATGTCGGAAGGCCGGTCAAGGCTGCGTGGACTGCAGGCGGTCAAGGCTCCGCAGTTGACTCACTTCGCGTTGAGATAACGAACTGCCGATGGTTTTCTGGACTCGAGATTCTTCAGGTTCGTTGGGAGCTACTAGCTGACGGAGAATTGGTTGCTGCCGGGCCCATTGCTTTGCCAAAGATCGGACCACGAGAGTCCAGAGAGGTCTTGGTACCTGTCAGTGCTGCGCTTACTCAGTCGCTACCTAAAGGTGTCGAACTTCATCTGAACCTCATCGGAACTCTGGTACGAAAATCGCCGTGGTCAGCCCGGGGACATGAAGTAGCGAGAGACCAACTCACGCTTACACAACAATCACATCCAAAGTTTCAGCCACGAGCAGCAGTCGTTCCAATATCTGCCAGACCCAAAACAAAATCCAGCCCGGCACCACTCTTCCAAGTAGATCCTGCAGGTACCGCAGATTTTCGAATCGCTCGGATTGAGTGGAAGCCGACTGTTTTTCGAGCTTTGACAGATAATGACGGTTTGCGCCAAGGCTGGATGAGTGGGCTTGTTGGGGGCTTAGCTCGCTGGGTAAACGAGCAGGGAGTTGACGCCTGCGAATGGGTACCAACACCCGAGGTTGAGCGGCAAGTAGGTGATGCCATAGTTATTCGTTCAGGTGGCGCACTGAGTGCACCCGGGGTTACTGACGCGGTACAGGTAACTCGTCGTGCGCGGATACAGCCCGACGGATGGACACAATTACTGATCGAGATGAAGGTTCCTCCTGCAATGAGCGACCCACTGAGGGTCGGGGTAGAACTTCTACTGCCTGCTTCACTCAGCACTCCAAGCTCTAGCGATAGGTTGCCCGGTTCGCAAAAAGATGCGATCTTCGAACATCTTGAGTGGTGCGGGTTGGGTCCCGGCGAGAATTATTCGGATCGTTGTGCTTCGGTCACTGTTGGCCGTTGGAACTCGACGGTAACGGCGCAATATGAGGACTATGCCGTACCTCAGGAACATGGCCATAAAGAGGGCCTGCGATGGCTGTCGTTGAGCAGCCAATCAAAGCGGAACGGTTCTGCGTGCCCGGCAGGAACAGGGCTCTTGATAGTGACCGAACCACAACGAGTGCCCGGATCATCCAAGCTGCTGTGGCCAGGGTTTGCCGCCCGGCACCACAGCGATGCCGAACTCTGGGCCTCGCTACACACTGATCAGCTGACCTCAGGGCAGAGCCGGCCCACATTTGTGTATCTCGATGCGGCACAACGTGGTCTAGGCACTGCCTCATGTGGTCCCGATACAAGGAGCAAGTACCAGTTGGCCGCGGGTCGCTATCGGGTATCGGTTTGGTGCCGATATTTTGACGCCGCCAAAGAGGACCCTTCACTTCTAGCCCGAAGCTTGAGAGCAGCGTCCATCTAGCAACCCTGAACTGCTACAACCCTGAACTGCTACAACCCTGAGCTGCTAGCGAAGCTTTGATGCCGCCTCAAGAAGTTCTTCCTGAAACTCAGGGTGCGCAATCCCAGCTAAGGCCATTGCTCGCTCATACACAGTGCGCCCTTTGAGTTCGGCGGCGCCAAACTCGGTGATAACGGTATCAACCTGATGACGTGGAGTGGTTACTGTCATATGCGGGCCGACGTTGCTCAAAATTCGAGAGGTTCGAATTCCGTCGATTTTGGTGGAGGAGCGTAAACAGAGCAGCGAACGGTCGTCCATTTGTAGGCCCGCACCAGCTAGAAAATCCTCGTGGCCGCCTGTTCCAGAGTATTGGCGGCCCCCGATGGTATCTGCGGCAACCTGCCCGAGCAGGTCCACGGCAGTAGCGCCATTGATCGATACAAAGTTATTGTTTCGAGAGATCACGTCCGTTGAGTTCACAATGCCTACCGGTAGGAAGCGGACCTCCTCATTGCCGTCTAGCCATTCGTAGAGCTCAGGACTTCCCGCAGCGAACGTAGTAACCGAGAAGCCTAAAAATTCTCCCTTATTCAGATTTGATACTTTGCCGGATTGATGCAGGCGCATCAGTCCGGTAGTGAACATTTCTGAATGCACCCCGTACCCGCCTCCGGGTGTCTCGCAGAGTTGGGAGGCAATGAGAGAAGGAATCGCCCCGATGCCAGTTTGTAAAGTCGCTTCTTCTGGAATGAAGCCAACTGCGTGAGTTGCTATTGCCAAGTCGATCTCATCGGAAGGGGGCTCGGCAAGGTCTACGGGTGCGGCTTGGCTCTCAAAGATGATGTCGATTTCATCAATGTGAAGGCGGTGAGGGTGATCCGGCATGATGCCAAAGGTGCGAGGGTAGAAGGGGGAGTGCTCCACGATGAGCAGGCGCTCAGGGTCTGCCCCCGCTTGGTGAAATGCCTCAATGGTTGCCCCAGCGTGCAGCGAAAAACTGCAGTATCCCTCTGCATCCGGTGCCGAGGTTGCTGTGGCGAGCACTCGCGGAGCGAGTGATTCAAGGATAGAACCGAATCTGCGAAAGTCAGCAGGAACATATTGAATATCGGCTCCTGCGTCACGCAGCATTCTTTCTGCAGGACCAAAAAAGCCGCTTCGGAAATGCACTGCGGGCTGCATGAACACTGCATAGAGGTCAGTCAGTAGAGCGCCAGAGACTTGAAGATTCTCCCAATCCGACCGTTCGCCGAGTGCATGCAAAAACGCGTTTGGGTGAGCAGGTCCCAGGCCTACCGCCAAGTCATCAGTTGGGTTGAGGAATGCAGCCGCCTCGGCAGCCGTTTGAACCCGGAGAGCAGCCATGATGAGACCTTTGATTAGTGTGCCGTCATTGTTGAAAACACGGTGGAAGCAAACCGTAGTACCCCGAGCGGGTGTAGAACATGACAACTGAAACGAGCCAATAAGACAGATCGGTGCTCAGAAGATGAAACCAGTTGAAGCAGATTTAAATGGCATGAACCTAGCAACTGTCTGGGAGGCCGTGGCAGCGACAGTCCCCTCGGCAGCAGCCCTTATTCACAAGGATCTGACTCGTACTTGGGCTGAATTTGATGATCGCGCTGCGCGCATAGCTGCGCACCTTGAGAGTGTCGGTCTGAGCCATGAGTCGAACGTGGCGCTGTACTTGTACAACGGCCCCGAGTACCTCGAGTCCACCTTTGGGTCGTTCAAATTACGCGCTGCTACGTTGAACGTGAACTACCGCTACTTAGAAGATGAGTTGCAATACCTGTTTGATAATTCTCAGGCTCAGGCGGTGGTCTTTGCTGCTGAGTTTGCTGCACGTCTTGAAGCTGTGCGCGGCAGCCTCCCATTACTTCAGAGCTTTTTGTGTGTTGGGGCAACGGCAGAATACCCCGTTCCCGACTGGGCAGTTGACTACGAGCAGGTCATTAATCAGACAGAACCAATGGCCCCAATTTCTCGTAGCGGTGATGACTTGTGGTTGTTGTACACAGGCGGAACCACCGGCAACCCAAAGGGTGTGATGTGGCCACATCGCAGTTTATTGGGAACAGCAAAGACTA